>NZ_JBHYTK010000122.1:0-25231 GCF_042749255.1 Streptomyces sp. NPDC059524
GCCGGACCCCGGGTGGTGGGGTCCGGCCCTTCGCGCTGTGCGCCGGCTCAGCCCTGGTCGGAGGGGGACTGCCCCTGCTGCTCCTGCTGCGCGGCGATGGACTTGCGGACCTCGTCCATGTCCAGGTTGCGCGCCTGGCCGATCACGTCGTCCAGGGCCTCCTGCGGCAGCGCGCCCGGCTGGGCGAACACCGCGACCTGGTCGCGGACGATCATCAGGGTCGGGATCGACTGGATGCCGAACGCGGCGGCCAGCTCGGGCTGCGCCTCCGTGTCGACCTTGCCGAAGACCAGGTCGGGGTTGGCCTCGGCGGCCTTCTCGTAGACGGGGGCGAACTGCTTGCAGGGCCCGCACCAGGACGCCCAGAAGTCGATCAGCACGAATCCGTTCTCCGTGACCGTCTGATCGAAGTTCTCCTTGGTCAGCTCCACGGTGGTGCTGCTCATGGTGTTTCCCTCTTCCTGCTTCCTGGTTCGGGGGGCGAAGCCGTGGGGGCAATGCCGCTGTGCACAACGGTCCGCGTCGCGGACGTATTCCGCGCTCGTACCCATGTGGCCCGCGTGCACACCTGCCACCAGACTGGGCACCATGACGGAAGCCATCGCGTACGACGTTGTAGTACTGGGAGCCGGACCGGTCGGGGAGAACCTCGCCGACCGGGCGCGGGCCGGGGGCCTGAGCGTGGCGGTCGTGGAGAGCGAACTGGTCGGCGGCGAGTGCTCGTACTGGGCGTGCATGCCCAGCAAGGCGCTGCTGCGCCCGGTCATCGCCCGCGCCGACGCCCGCCGCGTGCCCGGCCTGCGCCAGGCCGTGCAGGGCCCCCTCGACGCCCAGGCCGTCCTGGACCACCGGGACTCCTACACCTCCCACTGGAAGGACGACGGCCAGGTCCGCTGGGTGGAGTCCATCGGCGCCGACCTGTACCGGGGCCACGGCCGCCTCGCCGGACCCCGCACGGTCACCGTCACCGCCGACGACGGCACGGTCACCACGCTCACCGCACGGCACGCCGTGACCGTCTGCACCGGCACGCGCGCCGCCCTCCCCGACCTGCCGGGCCTCGCCGAGGTCAAGCCGTGGACCAGCCGCGACGCGACCAGCTCCGGCACGGTCCCGGACCGGCTGATCGTGGTCGGCGGCGGCGTCGTGGCCACCGAGATGGCCACGGCCTGGCAGGCGCTGGGCTCGCGGGTCACGGTGCTGGTGCGCGGCGACGGGCTGCTGGGCCGCATGGAGCCGTTCGCGGGCGAACTGGTCGCGGACGCGCTGCGCGAGGCGGGCGCGGACATCCGTACGGGCGTCTCGGTGAAGGCCGTCGAACGCTCGGGCGGCATCGTCACGGCCACGCTCGACGACGGCTCGACCGTCGAGGCCGAGGAGATCCTCTTCGCGACCGGCCGCGCACCGCGCACGGACGACATCGGCCTGGAGACCGTCGGACTCGAACCGGGTTCCTGGCTGCCCGTCGACGACTCGCTCCGTGTCGAGGGCCACGACTGGCTGTACGCGGTCGGCGACTCCAACCACCGCGCGCTCCTCACCCACCAGGGCAAGTACCAGGCCCGCATCGCCGGCGCCGCGATCACCGCTCGCGCCCAGGGCGTCCCGCTCCTGGAGACCGACCGCTGGGGCGCGCACAGCGCCACCGCCGACCATGCCGCCGTCCCGCAGGTCGTCTTCACCGACCCCGAGGCGGCGAGCGCGGGCCTCACCCTCGCCGAGGCGGAGGCGGCGGGCCACCGCGTCCGCGCCGTCGACCAGGACATCGCGAACGTCGCCGGCGCGGGCCTCTACGCCGACGGCTACACGGGCAAGGCCCGCATGATCGTCGACCTCGACCGCGAGATCCTCCTCGGCGTCACCTTCGTCGGCCCCGGCGTGGGCGAACTGATCCACTCCGCGACGATCGCGATCGCGGGAGAGGTCCCCATCGACCGCCTGTGGCACGCGGTCCCGGCCTACCCGACGGTCAGCGAGGTCTGGCTGCGACTGCTGGAGGCGTATCGGGGCTGAGCGCATGGCTCGGGAAGGGGCACGAGAAAAGCGCTCGGTGAAGGCGTCACCCCTTTTTCTTCATATTCTCCGCACGATTCATACGAATTCCGTCGACCGGGCGGCGCGATGCACCGGGAATCAGTTCTCGGTGTAACGCTCACACGCCCGCAGAACGCAGAAGGAGAGAGAAACGGGGATGTGAATTCGGCTGGTGTGCGGCGTGCAGACCGGCGGCCCCGCGAACCAGGAAGGCCGGAAAGCGGAGATGGACTACTGCTCCTCATGCCGTCGGTACCTCAACGGTGCGCTGGTGTGCCCCGGGTGCGGCGCCTACGCCCCTGACATCGCGCCGCCCGCCGTCGCCAGCCGTATCGGCTCGGAGCCGGCGGTCGTGGATGCCGTCACGCATGCCGCGCCCGCGCCCGCCTCCGAGCCCGAGCACGTGCCGGTCGTTCGGCCCGGGCGTGCGGCGCGGCGTCGCCGTCTGGTCCAGTGGCGGAGGAACAAGCGGCGAGCCGCGGTCGCGAGCGCTGTCGCGCTTGTCGGGGGCGGGCTGACCATTGCCGCGATGGACGGGCACTCCGGCGGCCGGGTCCGGGCGGCCACCGCTCCGGAGAGGCCGGAGACAGGTGCCGAGCAGAAGCAGGAGCACGAGAAGAGCCCCGTCGCGTCGGCGTCGGAGTCTGCGGGGCGTCCCCAGCAGCCGGTGCCCGCCGTTTCCGCTTCTCGCCCGCCGATGTCCGGTCAGCCTCGGGAGCGGCCCGTATCGGCGGCGCCGCGTGCGGCGTCGACGGTCGCGCCGTCCGAGGCCACCGAGCCGGTCCGCCGTCGTCCGGCGGCGACGGAGACTCCTGAGGCGGGGAGCACGGGGCCGGCCGCCGGTGACGCGGCTCCCGAGCCGTCCGGCCCGGTGGAGGGGCAGCAGCAGGCGCCCACGACGGACGACGCGTCTCAGCCCGCGAACTCGCCCGTGGAGATCTGCCTTCTCGGGCTGTGCGTCGGCTGACCTCAGTCGCGGTCAGTCGCTCCTGAGTGGGCCGGTTCTAGGCGGTGCTCTTCATCCACGCCTTGAGCCGGGCCCACCGGCTCGACTGCGGCACACCCGGACGCGGGGCCTGCGCAGCCCCCGGCCTCGTCCGATCGCACGCGCACCGCTGCGCGCTCGGCACACCGGCGAGCACCTGCTCCACGTGGCCTCCGCAACCCTCGTAGGTCGCCTTCCGGCAGGACGGGCAGACCACTCGTCGGCACACGGTTTCTCTCTCCTCGCTTCGCGCTCTCGTTAACGACCAGTAATATCAACAGTTTGGTCACAGACCAATTCACTGTTTCCGTGCAATGGGCGCCCGTGTGTGCACGACCTTCACATCAGGGCTACTTCTGCGTGCGCGAAGGGCCACGAAATGGGGCGGCAGGCCCGATATTGCGTGACATCGCGCACCTGGTGAAGTCAAGGAGGCAAGGGCGTGTCCCGCATTTGCTCGCGATACCGAAACAGTGGTTCCATCACGCCCGGTCGAGGCAGGAACGCACTGCTCCGCACCGTGACAGGCCATCAACGCCCGTTCGACGCCGTCGACTTGGGCGTGGCAGGGCAAGAGACCGAGAACGGCAGCCGTCCCCATGGAGCGGGGGTGGTGTGCGCCGGTCAGAAGGGAGCAACGTGAGTTGCTCGCACGCCGCGGGATGCCCGCTTTTCCCCTTACTCCGGGCGAGTCTGCAGGGATGGCGCGACTACTACTGCGACAGCGAGGACCAATGGCTGGGCTGCGCCCGCTACCAGGTGTCCCTCACCGGTGAGCGCGTACCGATCAGCCTGCTGCCCAACGGGGCCCGCGCGCGGCACCTGGAGGAGATGGACGAGAGCGCGGACGGGGGCGCCGCCGATGGGCACGCGCGGGTACCCCGCCAGGGTGGCCCGCCGCCGCACGGTCCCCGGCCGCCGGTGAGCACGTACGGGTCCCAGCCGGCGCCAGCGTGGCCGGTGGAACCCGTGACCGCGGAACCGGAGGTGCCGGCCCGCTTCGGCCCCGCGTCATCGACGATCTCGGCGTCGGCCCACCGGCCGTCGACCTCGGAACGCGACCGTCCGCCCCGTCGGGACGGTCAGGGTTCCCGGGCCAAGCGCGGCGTGTGGGCCCGACTCGCCGAATGGATGGGAGGCCCCGCATGAGCGGCTACTGGCCGTGGTGGGCCGGCGCTGCCGGGCTCGCTCTGATCACCGTCAACTACGCCCTGACCACGGACCGTTCGTTCGGGGTCTCCTCGGCGTGGGATCGCGTCCTGCACTGGCGCCGGGAGCGCCGGCTCGAGCGCAGGGACGAGGAGTTCACCGACCGGCGGGAGCTCGCCGAGGCACTCGCCGCGGCGACGGCCGAGCACTTCGGGACCAACCCGGCCGCGCCGTCCGCCCCGTACGGGACCTGGCAGCCGGACCGACCGGACGCCGAGCCGACCGAGAGCGACGACACCGCGGCCCCCACCCCGGCCCCGCTCGTCACCCAGGCCGCCCTGCTGGTGTCGATCTTCATCGGCGGGCTGATCGCCGCGGTCACCTCCGGGCAGTTCCGTCTGCGCCTCGACATGGGCCCCGGATTCCGCGACGTCGTCACCGCGAACCCGGTCACCATGACCGTCCTGCTGTTCGTGGGAGGCGTGCTCGTCGGATTCGGAACGCGCCTTGCCGGTGGCTGCAGTTCGGGCCACGGGCTCAACGGCTGCGGGCGGCTGCGCCCGGTCAGCCTGGTCGCGACCGCCGTGTTCTTCGGCACCGCCGTCGCGGTCTCGTTCCTCCTGTGGAAGGTGGTCTGATGCGTACCCGCGGCGCGATTCTGCTCGCGAACATCATCACGGGGCTGGCGCTCGGCTACACCGTCTCCCGCATCGGCTTCGGCGACTACGCCGAGCTGAACCGCATGTTCACCTTCCAGGACCTGCGGATGTTCCTCACCTTCGCGGGGGCCGTCGGCATCATCGTGTGCGCGTTCGCGCTGCTCCGGATCCGGCGCACTCCTGGGCGCATCCACGCGGGGGTCGTCCCCGGAGCCGTGCTGTTCGGCACCGGCTGGGCGATCTCCGGCGGCTGCCCGGCCATCCCGATCATCCAGGTCGCCGGGGGCTACCTGCCCGCGCTGGTCACCGTCGTCGGCGTCGTCGTCGGCATCCGGCTGTGCCGCTGGGCCAACGCCCGCTACTTCCACCTGGACCGCGGATCCTGCGGCCTGTGAGCGGACCGGGCCGGTCCCGCACACCGTGAGGCCGGCCGAAGGGCCCGGTCCCCGCCGGGGCCGGGCCCTTCCCGCTACGCCACCCCGGAGCGGGAGCGTCCTGCGCCGATGCGTTGACTGAACATGATCATGAACAGGCCGATCAACAGCAGCGCGCTCCCCAGCAGCCCCAGCGCGCTGTCGGGCCGGGGAACGAGGCGCGTCAGGACGGCCATCTGCCAGCACAGAGCGACGGCGACGACCAGCTGACCCGCGCCGTAGAGGCGAGTTCGCAGCACCCGTCCCCGGTTCAGGGGCAGGACCCAGCCGCGCGCGAGGGCGGCCACGCCGGATGCGGCCATGAGCGCGGCGACCAGCATGCCGAAGACGGCGATGAACAGATGCACGGAACCCCTCCCGGTGCGCCCGGACCGGCTCGGTCCGGGCAGATCAGGGCGCGATCATGTCACGCCGTCGGGCACGGCGGGAGCGTTCGTGGAGCGGCGGACACCGGCGGCGCCCGGGCCCGTCACCTGGACCCGGCGTCCGCCGGACTCGGCTCTGACCTGGACCGCTGCCAACTCCCGTGCCGCCCGGCTGAGTACGCGTACTCAGGTGCCGCCCGCCGGACTCCTCCATGCTGAGGCCGAAAGCAAGACCGTCTCAGGGGGGACACACATGGAACACGCCCTGCAGGTGCGCACGGCCACGCCTGGCGACCTCGACTGGATCCACGAGCTGCGTCACCGCGTGTACGCGGAGGAACTCGGTCAGCATCCGGTGGACCCGTCGGGAAGACTGAGCGACGGGCTCGACGGTGACAACGTCTATCTCGTGGCCGCGCGCGGCGAGAGACGGATCGGCTTCGTCAGCCTCACCCCGCCGTGGGTCGGCCGCTACTCCCTCGACAAGTACCTGACGCGCGAGGAGCTGCCGGTCCTGACCGACGAGGCACCGTTCGAGATCCGGGTGCTGACCGTGGAGGAGCGGTGGCGGTCGACCGCGGCGGCCCCGCTGCTCATGTACGCGGCGCTGCGCTGGGCCGCCGCACGGGGCGGCCGCCGGGTGGTGGCGATGGGACGCACGGAGCTGCTCGACATGTATCTCGCCGCCGGGCTGTGCCCGATGGGACGCACCATCCGCTCGGGAGCCGTCTCGTTCGAGGTCCTGAGCGGGTCCGTGGCCGAGCTGACGAGGACGGTCGCGCAGCGCCACGGCCGGATCCTGGAGCGGCTGCGGACGGACCTCGACTGGCGGCTCGACATGCCCTTCGCACCGCGTGCGGACGGCTGCGAGCACGGCGGGGCGTTCTTCTCGGCGATCGGCACCGACTTCCGGACCCTGAACCGCCGTCACGAGGTGGTCGCCGCGGACGTGCTGGACGCCTGGTTCCCGCCCTCTCCGGCGGTCCGCGCCGTCCTGTCGGAGGACCCGGGGTGGTCGGCCCGGACCTCGCCGCCCACCGGCGCGGAGGGACTGCTCGCGGAGCTCGCCCGGGTCCGCGGGCTGCCGGTGGAGTCACTGGTCGTCGGGGCGGGCTCGTCCGATCTGATCTTCCGCGCGTTCGGCCGCTGGCTGACCCCGGCGAGCCGGGTGCTCCTCCTCGACCCGGGCTACGGGGAGTACGCCCATGTCACCGAGCGGGTGATCGGCTGCCAGGTCGACCGGCTCCAGCTGCGCCGGGAGGACGGCTGGCTGGTCGACCCGGCCCGGCTCGCCGCCGCGACCCGCGACGGACGGTACGACCTCGTGGTCGTCGTCAACCCGAACAACCCGACCGGCCGCCACGCCCCGGCCGACGCATTGCGCGCGGTGATCGAGGCCTCGCCCGACCGGACCCGCTGGTGGATCGACGAGGCCTACCTGGGCTACTTCGACCCGGCGGACTCGCTGGCCGGACTGGCCTCGGCCGACGCCCGGGTCGTCGTCTGCACCTCGCTGTCGAAGATGTACGCCCTGTCGGGGATGCGAGCCGCCTATCTGGTCGCCTGTCCGGAGACCGCCGGCGAGCTGCGCCGCTGGACGCCGCCGTGGCCCGTGAGCCTGCCGGCCCAGCTGGCCGCCGTGACGGCCCTGCGCGACCCCGGCCACTACGCGGAGCGCTGGGCCCGCACCCACGAGTTGCGCCGCCAACTGGCACACGACCTCGGCGAGTTGGACGGCTTCTCCGCGGTCGACGAGGGGGTGGCGAACTTCCTCACGGTGACCCTGCCGCCTCACGGGCCGAGCGCGGCGCAGCTGGTGCGGGAGTGCCGGCTGCACGACGTGTTCCTGCGCGACCTGTCGCCGATGTCCCCGGCGTACGAGGGGCGGACCGTCCGGATCGCCGTCCGCGACACGGCGGAGAACGCGCGGATCGTGGCGGCCTGCCGCAGCGCCCTGGACGCGCTGCGCGCATCGGCCGTCGTGGTGTCGGGCGCGTCGGGGACGGTCTCCCGGTGACGACGGTCGCCGGTCTCGTGCCCTACCTCGGCGGGGCCCTGGCGGCCGGAGGCGTCGCGGTGGCGGCGACCCGGCGCCGCGAACTGATGGTCCGCTGGTGCGTGTGGGCGCTCGGAGTGCCCCTGGTGACCGCCGCGTTCTGGCTCGGCCCGCCGGGGATCGCGGTGCTCGCGTCCGTGGTGGGCGTGATCGCGGTGGCGGAGTTCGGCGGGCTGCTGCGGCTCGGCCCGATCGACCGGGCGGTATTGGGCGCGGCGCTCGTCGCCCTCGTGGTCACCGCCTGGCTGGCCCCCGGGGAGGTGATCCGCGTGGCGGCCGCCGGGGCCTTGGCGATCGCCGGGGTGCCGCTGTTCTCGGGCGACGCGGAGCACGGGCTGCGCCGCCTGGGAGCGGGCCTGCTGGGGCTCGTGTGGCTGGGGGTCCTGGCCGGGCTCGTGTCCTCGGGCGCCGTCGGCCTCGTCCTGTTCGTGGCGGTGTCGATCGCCGACATCGTCGCCTATGCGGCGGGCCCCCGCTTCGGCGGACCCCGGCTCTCCCCGCTGTCGCCCGCCAAACGGTGGAGCGGCACGCTGGCCGGGGCCGCGGCCGGTCTGCTCACGCTGGCCGTGCTGTCCTGCCTGACGTGGCAGACGGCGGTGGCCGTCGCGGTCGGCGGCCCCCTCGGGGACCTGCTGGAGTCGATGGTCAAGCGGGGCGCGCGCGCCAAGGACGCCGGCCGGTGGCTGGCCGGCTCCGGCGGCATCCTCGACCGGATCGACTCCCTCCTCGTCGCCCTGGCGGTGCTGCTGGTGCTGGGCTGACCGACCGGGGGCCGGGGCCGGCCGTGCTGTCAGGCGGTCGGCTGCGGGGAGCGCAGGACGAGGAGGGTGATCTCGCTGGGGGCGAAGATGCGGAACGGCGGGCCCCAGAAGCCGGTGCCGCGGCTGGTGTAGAGGAGGGTCCGGTCGCCGTGGCGGCTGAGGCCGGCGAGGGCCGGCTGGTCGATGCGGACCAGGTGGTGGAAGGGCCAGATCTGCCCGCCGTGGGTGTGGCCGGACAGCTGGAGGTCGACGCCGCCGGCCGCGGCCTCGTCGACGAACTTGGGCTGGTGGGCCAGGAGCAGGACCGGGTGCTCGGGGTCGGCGCCGTCCAGCGCTCCGGCGAGGTGGGCGCGGTGGCCCGCCAGACCGGAGGACTCGGCGGTGACGTCGTCCACGCCCGCGACCACGAGGGTGTCACCGCCGCGCTCGAGGAGCAGATGGCGGTTGCGCAGCGGCTCCCAGCCCAGTTCGTCCATGAGGTCGACCCAGCCCTGGGCCTCGCTGTAGTACTCGTGGTTGCCGGTGACGTAGACCCGGGCACGGGTGGCCTTTACGGTGCCGAGCGGGGCGGCCTGGGCACGGCGCCGCTCGGCGGTGCCGTCCGCGATGTCGCCGGTGTGGCAGACCAGGTCGGCGTCCAGGGTGTTCACCGTGTCGCAGACCCGGGCCGACCAGCGGGCGCGGTCCAGGGGCCCGTAGTGCGTGTCGGTGATGAGGGCGACACGGGTGCCGTCCAGGCCGGCGCCCAGGCGCGGGAGTTCGATGTCGAGCCGGCGCACCCGTGGCACCCGGCGGGCCTCGGCGTATCCCCAGGCGAGGAGTACGGCGGCCGTGCCGAGGGTCGCCCAGGCGACGATCCGGGCCCGGTCCTGGCCGTCGCCGACACCGGCCACGGTCAGGGTGAGGCGCAGCAGGACGCCGAGCAGGACGGACCACGTGAACAGCGTCCAGCTCGTGCCCAGCAGAGTGTCCCCGACGATCGCCGCCCGGTCCTGTTGCCGCTTGCCGTGGCCGCGCACCATCGCGAGCGGCATGCCGGTCAGGCCGAGGGCGAACAGGACCGTTCCGGCCGCCGTGACGGGGACGGGCCAGCCCTGACCGGCGTACAGCAGGAGCCAGCAGGGCACGGTCCACAGCAGGACGGGCGCGATCAGCGGGAGCAGGCCCAGCAGGCGGCGCAGTCGTCTTTGCCGTGCCTCGCGCGCCGCGCTGTCGACGGAACGCTTCTCGTGGGTGTCGGTCACGCTTCCCCTCCTCGGGCAACCGGGCGACGGGGCTGCCGACGCGCACTGTATCCGGCGGCCGCCGGGGCGCGATTCCCGCCTGCCGTCGGAGCCCGGCTCCCGCCCGCCGTCACACCAGTGGTGTGATCACCGGCCGGCCGCCAGCCCGAGCGCGACGTCGACGATCATGTCCTCCTGCCCACCGACCAGCCCGCGCCGGCCGCACTCCATCAGGATGTCCCGGACGTCGACCTCGTGCCGCCGAGCGGCGGTCTCCGCGTGCCGCAGGAAGCTGGAGTAGACACCGGCGTACCCCAGCGTGAGGGTTTCGCGGTCGACCCGGACCGGGCGGTCCTGGAGCGGGCGGACGAGGTCGTCGGCCGCGTCCTGCAGCCGGAACAGGTCGCAGTGGTGCCGGAAGCCCGACAGGTCCGCGACGGCGACGAACGCCTCGATGGGGCAGTTGCCCGCGCCCGCGCCGTGCCCCGCGAGGGAGGCGTCGACGCGGTACGCGCCGTTCTCGACCGCGACGACGGAGTTCGCCACGGACAGGGAGAGGTTCTCGTGGGCGTGGATGCCGATCTCGGTCGCCGGGTCGAGGACGTCCCGGTAGGCGCGCACCCGGGCCGCGACGTCGTTCATCGTCAGCCGGCCGCCGGAGTCGGTGACGTAGACGCAGTGGGCGCCGTACGACTCCATCAACTTGGCCTGCCGCGCGAGCTGTTCGGGCTCGGCCATGTGGGACAGCATCAGGAACCCGGAGACGTCCATGCCCAACTCGCGGGCGGCCGCGATGTGCTGGGCGGAGACGTCGGCCTCGGTGCAGTGGGTGGCCACGCGCACCGAGCGGACGCCGAGGTCGTGGGCGCGCTTCAGTTCGTGGACGGTGCCCACGCCCGGCAGCAGCAGGGTGGTGAGGCGGGCGCGCTTCAGGACCGGGGCCGCGGCCTCGATCCACTCCCAGTCGGTGTGGGAGCCGGGGCCGTAGTTGAGGGAGCCGCCGGCGAGGCCGTCGCCGTGGGCGACCTCGATCGCGTCGACTCCGGCCTCCTCCAGGGCGACGACGATCCGGCGGACGTCTTCGGGCGAGATCCGGTGCCGTACGGCGTGCATGCCGTCGCGGAGGGTGACGTCCTGGACGAAGATCGGGGTGCTCACTGCGTGGCCTCCTTCGCGGCGATCTTCTCGGCCATCCGTACGGCGGCCGAGGTCATGATGTCGAGGTTCCCGGCATACGCGGGGAGGTACATGCCCGCGCCCTCGACCTTGAGGAAGACCGACACCTGATGGGTCGGCCGCCGGGTGACGCCGTCGGCGAGCAGCGTCTCGACGGGCTGGTCGGCGGGGATCTCGGTGATCTGGACGTCCTGCACCATCCGGTAGCCCGGGACGTACGCCGAGACCTCCGCGACCATCTTGCGTACCGACTCGGTGATCCGGGCCTTCGCGGTCTCGCCGTCCTGGCCCTCGGGCAGGGTGACCAGGGCGAAGACCGTGTCCCGCATCATCAGCGGCGGCTCGGCCGGGTTGAGGATGATGACGGCCTTGCCCCGCGCGGCGCCTCCGACCTGCACGATCGCGGCCGAAGTGGTCTCGGTGAACTCGTCGATGTTCGCCCGGGTGCCGGGGCCCGCCGACTTCGAGGCGATCGAGGCGACGATCTCCGCGTAGGCCACCGGGGCGACCCTGCTGATCGCGGCCACGACGGGGATCGTGGCCTGGCCGCCGCAGGTCACCATGTTGACGTTCGGCGCGTCCAGGTGCTCCTCCAGGTTGACCGCCGGGACGACGTACGGGCCGATCGCGGCCGGCGTCAGATCGATCACACGGATGCCCAGCGGGCGCAGCTTCGCCTCGTTGGCGCGGTGCGCACCGGCGGAGGTGGCGTCGAAGACGATGCCGATCTCGTCGATCCGCGGCGATCTCAGCAGCCCGTCCACGCCCTCGGCGGTCGTCTCGAACCCGAGCCGGGCGGCGCGCGCCAGGCCGTCGGACGCCGGGTCGATGCCGACCATGACGCCCATCTCGAGGTGCTGCGCGGTGCGCATGATCTTGATCATCAGGTCGGTGCCGATGTTGCCCGACCCGATGACGGCGACCTTCGTCTTGCTCATCATCGGTCCTTAAGCGGAAGCGGAGGCGGAGTCGGTGGAGAAGGCGACCGACACCGTGCCGAGGCCGGAGACGGTGGCGTGGACGACGCAACCCGGCGTCACGGGGCGCATCGGGCCGAGGGCGCCGGAGAGAACGACCTGGCCGGCGCGGAGCGGCTCGCCGAGTTCGCGCGCCTGGCGGGCGAGCCAGACGACGGCGTCGACCGGGTCGCCGAGGCAGGCGGCACCGGTGCCGGTGGAGACGGTCTCGCCGTCCACGGTCATGGTCATCTCCGCGGCGACGGGGTCGAAGCCGGCCAGCGGGACCTGCCGCGTGCCGAGGGCGTAGGCACCCGCCGACGCGTTGTCGGCGACCGTGTCCCCGAAGCTGATGTCCCAGTCGGCGACGCGGCTGCCGCAGATCTCGATCGCGGCGACGGCGTGGGTGATCGCCGCGCGCACCTGGGCGGCGTCCAGTGGACCCTCGGTGAGGTCGGCGCCGAGCACGAACGCGATCTCCGCCTCGATCCGGGGCTGGAGGACCGCGTCGATCGGTACGACCGAGCCGTCGGCGTACGCCATGTCGTCGAAGAGGACGCCGAAGTCGGGCTGGTCGACGCCGAGTTGCCGCTGCACGGCGGCGGAGGTCAGTCCGATCTTCCGGCCGGTGACCGTAGCGCCGGACGCGATCCGCTCGGTGGTGAGACGTTGCTGCACGGCGTAGGCGGCCTTCACGTCGTCGCGGCCGATGAGGTCGCGGACGGGGGAGACGGGGGTCGCGGTGGCGGCGGCCTCGCGGAGCCGGGCCGCGGCGGCGGCGATGCTGTCGTCGCCGACAGGGGGGTGGTTCTGGGGCATGACGTCCAATCTGCGGTAGGGGACGAAGGGGTTCCATCAAGGCGTTCCACTCAGCGGTACGCTCTTTTCATGGAGGACAGCGACACCGTCCTGGGCAAGGCACTGGGGATCCTGCGCGCGTTCGGCCCGGCCGATTCCGTACTGCCGCTCGCCGAACTCGTCCGGCGTACGGGACTGGCCAAGGGCACCGTGCACCGGGTCGCCGGCGATCTGGTGCACCACCGGCTCCTCGACAAGACCGCGCACGGCTACCGGCTGTCCGGCGGCCTCTTCGAGCTCGGCCTGCGCGCCGCCGCCGAACGCACTCTCCTCGAAGTCGCGATGCCGTTCCTCCAGGACGTGTACGAGCGGACCCACGAGACCGTGCACCTGGGGGTGCGCGAGGGGCACGAGGTCGTCTACGTCGCCAAGATCGGCGGACACCGCCAGGCGAAGGCACCCTCCCGTACGGGAGGGCGCATGCCGCTGCACTGCACGGCGATCGGCAAGGTGCTGCTCGCGTACGCGGGGGAGGAGGAGCGGGCCGCGGTGCTCACCGGGCTGCTCGAACGCCGCACGGCGCACACGGTGATCGCGCCGGGCCTGCTGAGCCGGCAGCTCGCGAACGTCCTGGAGACCGGTCTCGCCTACGAGCGCGAGGAGTCGACCCTGGGTCTGCTGTGCGTGGCGGCGCCGGTCCTGGCCGCCGACGGCGCGACCGCCCTCGCGGGCATCAGCGTCGCCGGCCCCGTCGGACGCTTCCGCCCCGAGTCGCACGCGAACGCGGTCCGCGCCGCGGCGACCGGTCTGGGGACGACCCTGGCCCGTCGCCGCCCCTGACCGCCGCCGGCCGGGCCGCCGGTGATCCGTCAGGCCGCCGGTTCCCCGACGGCCGCCGAGGACAGCGGGATCGGCGTGAACATCGCGGGTTCCTCGTCCGGCGTCAGCGCCGTCGGACCGTAGACCCAGTCCGTGAAGGAGTAGTCGTGGGTGTCCCGCGCCCGCATGATCGCGTTGCGCCGCAGCCGGGCATCCCCGTCGAGGTGCCACAACTCACCCCATGCCCGGGCGGTGGTCTGCACCCGTCGGCAGTGCTCGACCCGGACCGCCTCGTACGCGGCCAGCGCGCCGTCCCAGTCGGGCGCGGTCCCGGCCGGGGCGGCCTCGGCCAGGCGGGCGTAGTGCTCGGCGAGCACCCAGCCGTCCTCGATCGCCATGACGGCGCCCTGCGCCATGTACTGGAGCGGCGGGTGCGCGGCGTCGCCGAGGAGCGCGATCCGGCCGTGCACCCAGGTCTCGACGGGTTCACGGTCGAACATGCGCCACCAGCGGTCCCGCCACATCAGCGGGATGCCCTTGCGGACGGTGTCGCAGGTGTCCGCGAAGGCGGCGTCCAGCTCGTCGGGCGTGCCCCAGTCCTCGAGCCCGGCCAGGGCCTTCGGCGACTCGAACACGGCGACCTGGTTGAACATCTCGCCGCCGCGCAGCGCGTACTGGACGAAGTGGCAGCCCGGGCCGACGTACACGGTGACGTCGTGCTCGGCGACGCCGTTGTCCGCGACCCGCTCGATGGGGACGGCCGCTCGGTAGGCGACGTAGGAGGAGTTGACGACGTCGTCGCCGACCAGGTCGCGGCGGGCCACGGAGTGCAGTCCGTCGGCTGCGACGACGAGTGCGGCGGACTCGGTGCGGCCGTCCTCGAGACGGACCCGGGCGCCGTCCCCGGTGTTCTCGTAGCCGACGACCACCTGGTCGTTGAGCAGTTCGACACCGGCGCGCTCGCAGGCCCGCAGGAAGATGCCGTGCAGGTCGCTGCGGTGGATGACCATGTACGGGAAGCCGTAGCGACGTTCGAGGTCGCCCAGGTCGAGCCGGGTCAGCTCGCGGGCGTCGAGCGCGTCCCGCATCACCATGTGCTGCGGGACGACGCCCAGCGCCTGGGCCTCGTCGAGGAGACCGTACTCGGCCAGGATGCGCGTGCAGTTGGGGGCGATCTGCAGGCCGGCGCCGACCTCGCCGTACTCGGGGGCCTGTTCGAGGACACGGACCCGCAGGCCGTGGCGGGACAGGGCGTAGGCGGTGCTGAGGCCGCCGATGCCGCCGCCGACCACCAGGACGTCGGGCCGCCCGGCGGGCGTGGGTTCAGGGTTCATGGGCTGTTCCTTGCGTGTGCGGGGCGGACCCGGATCAGAGCCAGGCGGCAAGGGCCGGGGCGGGGGAGCCGTCGGCGGTGCGCAGTGTGACGTCGCGCCCGGTCAAGTAGGCCGTGATGTCCGGCAGTCCGGCGGTGATCTCGACGCTCTCGCCGTCGCCCGGCAGCTCCCAGGCGGCGTCGGCGGCCGGGGCGCGCAGGGTCACGGCCGGGCCCGGGGCGGCGGCACGTTTGGCGGCGACGTCGTCGCACAGCGCGGCGACGAAGCCGGCCGGCAGATCGGCGAAGGAGACGCCGGTCGCCAGGTCGACGGCGTGGACGCACACCTCGCGCGAGCGCATCCAGGGCAGTTCGGCGGCGGGGACGGTGCGGCCCTGGGCCGTGACGACCTCGTGCCGCCACTGCGCGTCGGTCAGCCGGTCCATCCGCGCCTCCAGGGAGTCTGCGGAGCGGCGCAGCCAGGCGGTCAGCTCGGCGGCAGGCAACGCCCGGCCGCGCTCGATCCCGGCGGCGCGCTCCTCGGGCGAGGCGTACATCGGGGTGGGTTCGCCCGTGGCGGCCCAGTGGACCAGGTTGGACAGGGCCTCGGCGTTCGCCGCCACGTGGGCGGCGACGTGGGCGCGGGTCCAGCCGGGCAGGGCGGTGGGCGCCGCGTACCCGGCGTCGTCGAGTCCGGCGACGGCGTCGGAGATCAGCTCGGCGCCGATCAGGGCCCAGCGGCGGGCGTCGTCGAAGGTCCGGGGGCGGTGCGTCATGCCACCACCTTGTTGGCGCAGGAGCCGAGACCGGTGATCTCGGTGACCACGTTCTGGCCGGGGACCAGGAAGACCTTGGGGTCGCGGGCGTTGCCGACACCGGCGGGGGTGCCGGTGGCGATGATGTCGCCCGGGCGCAGCGTGATGACCGTGGAGATGTACCGGACGAGGAAGACCGGGTCGAACAGGAGTGTGCCGGTGTCGTCCTGCTGCATGACCTGGCCGTCGACGACCGTCCTGACCGGGAGGGCGGGGCGCACGCCGCCGACCTCGTCCGGGGTGACGACGTAGGGGCCGACCGGGGTGGTCGCCTCCCAGATCTTGCCCTGGGTCCACTCGATGGTGCGGAACTGCCAGTCGCGCACCGAGATGTCGTTCATGACGGTGAAGCCGGCGATGGCGTCGGCGGCCTGCTGCTCGTCGGCGCGGCGCACCTTCTTGCCGATCACGATCGACAGCTCGACCTCCCAGTCGAGGGCGTCGGTCTCGTCCGGCTTGACGATGTCGTCGTGCGCGCCGATGAGGGTGTCGGCGAACTTGGGGAAGAGCGTCGGATGGGTCGGCAGGTCCCGGCCCATCTCCTTGATGTGGTTGGTGTAGTTGTGGCCGACGCAGACGACCTTGGAGGGGTTCGGGACGACGGGCGCGAAGTCCGCGCCCTCGACGGGGTAGGTGGGGCCGGTCGCGGCGGCGGCCGCGGTCCGCCAGTCGTCCTGGGCGAAGAGCTCGCCCAGGTCGGCGTACCCGAGGTCGACGTGGACCGTGCCGTCGAGGCGGACGGCCCGGGTGCCGGTCGCGGTGCGGAGGGTGGCGAGCTTCATGGTCAGGCGTCCTTCTGGGTGCGGTGGAGCCGGAGCGCCTCGAAGACGGGCGCGTCGGAGAAGCGGAAGAGGTCCAGGGCGCCCGAGTCGGAGTCCGACGGGCCGGCCTCGGAGCGGACGGAGAAGGGTTCCCAGGACGGGACGGCGAACAGGTCGCCGCGGCCGACCGTCCAGGACCTCTCTCCGACGGTCACCACGCCGGAGCCGTCGAAGACCTGGTAGACGGCGGACCCGGTCTCGCGCACCGGTGCGGTCCCGGCGCCTCGGGCGACCCGGTGGAACTCGGCGCGGAGGGTCGGCAGCACATCCGTGCCGTCGTGCGGGTTGGTGTAGCGGACCGCCGCGTGTCCCGGCTCGACGGTCCCCGCGAACCCCTCCTTCTCCAGAAGGAGTTGGTCGCGCAGCGCGGCGTCGGTGTGCTCCCACTTGTACGAGAGCAGCGGGCTGCCCGGCGTCGTCGGGGTTGCCGAGAGCGGGCGCAGGCCCGGGTGGGCCCACAGCCGCTCGGAGCGCGACCGCTCGGGCGTGGTCCGCTCGGCGTCGCCGATCTCGTCGCGGCCGAACTCGAAGAACTGGGCCTCGGTGGCGTACTGGAGAGGGATGTCCAGGCCGTCGATCCAGGCCATCGGCGCGGAGGTGGCGTTGTGGTGGGCGTGCCAGTTCCAGCCGGCCTGCGGGAGGAAGTCGCCGCGCCGCATCGGCACCGGGTCGCCGCCGACGACCGTCCAGACACCCGATCCCTCGACGACGAAGCGGAAGGCGTGCTGGGTGTGGCGGTGCTCGGGGGCGTCCTCGCCCGGCATCAGGTACTGGATCGCGGCCCACAGCGTCGGGGTGGCGAACGGGCGTCCGCCGAGGGCCGGGTTGGCGAGGGCGATGGCGCGGCGCTCACCGCCGCGGCCGACCGGGACGAGGTCGCCGGCCCGCGCCGCGAGCGCCCGGAGCCGGTCCCACCGCCACAGGTGCGGGACGGCGCGGGAGCGCGGGTGGGCCGGCATCAGGTCGCCGATCTCGGTCCACAGAGGGACGAGCAGCTCGTGCTCGAAGCCCCGGTAGAGCGCTTCGAGGTCCGGGGTGACCTCGGGCTGCCCCTCCGCGGCGACGGCCTTCAGCCGCACCGGGGAGCCCGAGGCGAGGTCGGGGGCGAGGTCAGGGGTGGGGTCCTGGGCCGCGTCGTGGGCCAGGTCGTGGGCCGGAGGAGAGTGTGTCACGGACTCAGCCTGCTCGGTTCTTCTCTGAGGAACAGGTAGATTCTGGAGAGCAGAACACGTTGGGCGAGAGTGGAACAGGTCACCTGGAGCACGTCATGGACAAACCGCTGAAGACCCCGCCGCCCTACCTCATCGCCAGCGTCGACCACGCCCTGCGGGCGGCGACCATCCTCCAGCTGGAGGGCAGCGCGAGTGTGTCGCAGATCGCCGAGCGTCTCGGCGTCGCACGGTCCACGGCCCACCGCGTCCTGGCGATGCTCGTCTACCGGGACTTCGCCGTGCAGGGCGAGGACCGCGGCTACCGCGCCGGCCCGGTCCTCGAACTCGCCTCGTACTCCCAGTCCGAGGTCTCCCGGCTGCGCGCCGCCGCCCTCCCGCATCTGCACCGGATCGTCGACCTCCTCGACGAGACCGCGAACCTGACGGTGCGGACCGGGGACACCGTGCGGTTCATCGCCAGCGTCGAGTGCGGGCAGGCCCTGCGCGTCGGCTCCCGGGAGGGCATGGTCTTCCCGGCCCACCGCACCACCGCCGGCCTGCTGCTGCTCGCCGAACTGTCCGACACGGAGCTGGCGGAGGTGTACGCCGCCGAGCGGTACGGGGACCGCCAGGCCGACCGCCCCGACCTCGACCGGCTGCGGGCGGAGCTGGAGCGGCTGCGGCGCAGCGGATTCGCCGTCAACCGGGGCCGGTCCGAGCGTGGCCTGGCCGCCGTCGGTGTGCCCGTGCGCGACCCGGACGGTGCCGCGCTGGCCGGCCTGTCGGTCTCCCTGCCCAGCGTGCGTTACGACCCGCACCGCCTGAGGTCCCTGGTCTCCACCCTGGAGGCGGCGGCGCGCGCCCTGGAGAAGGACCTGGCCGCGGATGGCTCCTGACCGGCTCCGGGGCATGGAGAAGGGCCCGTACGACACTGCCGGCGCGGCGGTGTCGTACAGGCCCTTGTCGACGCGTGGTCGTCAGTGGTTGGCGACGAAGTCGACGACCAGTCGGTTGAACTCGTCGGCGTGCTCGATCATCGCCCAGTGCCCGCAGTGGTTGAGGACCACGAGGCGGCTGTCCGGGATGTTCGCGAGGAGGAACAGCGAGGTCTCGTACGAGACGACGCGGTCGTCGCGGCCGTGGATCAGCAGGGTCGGCACCTGGATCGTGGGCAGCAGTTCGGGCTTGACCCACTTCGGCAGCGGGGCGCCCTGGGGCAGTCCGTCCACGTAGTTGCGCAGGTGCTCGGGGCGGGCCAGTGCCGCGTCCGAACGGGCCTCGCACAGCTCGGGGGTGGCGAACCGGTCCTTGTCGTAGACCATGATCTCGACGAGTCGGCGCATGTTCTCCGGGCTCGCGTCGCGGTAGGCCTCGATCAGGACCTTGAGACCCTCGGACGGGCCGCCGCCCGGGCCGAACAGGGTGGGGAGCCTGCCGACCGGCGGGCCCATGGTGACGAGGTGGGAGATCCGCTCGGGGTGCTCGGTGGCGAGGCGCAGCGAGGTCTGGCCGCCCATCGAGTTGCCGACGAAGGCCGCCTTGCCGATGCCGAGGGCGTCGAGGAACTGGACGGCGGCCTCGACGTGGTCGAGGCGGTCGACGGTGGCGGCGTCCGAGTCGCCCCAGCCCGGCATGTCGACCGCGTACACGTGGAAGTGCTCGGCGAGGGCCTCGATGTTGCCCGCGAAGTTGCTCCAGCCCGTGGCACCGGGGCCGCTGCCGTGCAGCAGGACGACCGGGTGGCCCGAGCCCGCCTCGTAGTAGCGGAGCTTCCAGTCGCGGGTCTGGACGGTGCGGGCGATGTCCTGGGGGTCGATGCTCATCAGTGGTTCTCTTCCATGGAGTTCGGGGCGGCGGCGAGCAGGTCGGCGACCACGCCCGGAGGGCGGTGGCCCCAGCTGTGCAGCCGGTCGAGCGTCTTCACCTCCCAGGTCTCGTCGTCGATGATCAGCCCGCCCCAGCCGTACTCGACGCTGAATCCGGACGGCGTGAAGACGTAGAAGCTGAACATGTGGTCGTTCGGGTGCATGCCGAGCGTCATCTCGAACGGCTGCTTGGCGTCCATGCACCGGTCGTAGGCCAGGCCCACGTCGCGGATGTCGTCGACCTCGACCATGAAGTGGTGGGTCTTCTTCGGTGACGGCATGTCCCCGAAGGCGACGGTGTGGTGGCGGCCGTTGCAGTGCAGGAAGATCAGGTCGGCGACGACGCCGGGGGCGAGCTCCTCGACCATGATGTCGCTGATCTTGAAGCCGAGCAGGTCGATGTAGAAGCCCAGGTAGGTCTCGCGGGGCACTCCGTGGGCCATCAGGACCTGGTGGCCCGCGCCGCCGGCGCCGGTCACGAAGCCGCCGAGCAGCGACGCCGACGCGAACGGGGTGGCGGCGTCGGCCAGTCCCTGGACCAGCTCGATCCGGTTGCCCATCGGGTCGGCGGTGACGAAGATCCGGTCCACCTTGCGGGCCGCGGCGAGCTCCGCGTCGCCCTCGGCGACCTCGGAACCGGCCGAGCGCAGCCGCGCGACGAGGGCGTCGAGCGCGGCCGCCCCCTCGACCTCGTAGCCGGTGGCAACCAGGTCGTCGGCGGGGCCCTCGGTGATCACCCAGCGGTGGGCCTTCTCGTCGGTACGCAGCGTGAAGCCACTGCCGGTCCGCTCGCCGAGCCGCATGCCGAGCAGGTCGACGCCGAAGCGCTCCCAGTCGGCGAGGCCGCTCACCTCGTAGACGACGTACGCGAGTTCTTTCACACCGGACAAGAGTCTTCTCCTTCAGACGGTGGGCACGGCGAGGCCGTGGGTGTCGGCGGCGGCGACGAAGCGGTCCGGGCGGACCGCGATCACGAGGGCGGCGTAGCGGCGCATCCAGGGCAGGAGGACCTCGTCCAGGTCGACGAGTTCGTACGGGCCCCGGGTGTGTGCGTCCTTCGGGCGCACCGCGCGGTAGTGGGCGCCGAGCGCGTCCCAGCCGGCCTTCTCGCGGGCCGTGAGCAGGGTCGCCGGGTCGACGTCGTCCCCGAGCAGCACGAAGTGGTGGCCGAGGTGTTCGTCGAGACGGGCCATCCGGCCGGTGGTGTCCCCGACGACCGGCTGCGGGACCATGCGGCCGATGACGCTGGCGTCGCCGGTCTCCCCGCGCATCCAGCCGCCCCCGAGGACCGGCGGGGCGGTCAGCGGCGGCTCGAACGGGGTGACCGTGTCCGCGGGCACCGCGTTCATGGCGGCCTGCTCCTCCGCCGAGACCTCCTGCTTGATCACCCTGCCGAGGCCGACCGCGAGGCCCGTGTAGAAGGCGGCGTTGGGGCGCCGCTCCGCCTCATAGGTGTCCAGCCAGCTCTCGGGCAGCTCGCCCTTGAGGACGCGGGCGAGCTTCCAGCCCAGGTCGTGGGCGTCGCGCATACCGGTCTGCATGCCGGCGCCGGCCCACGGCGGCATCAGGTGCGCCGCGTCACCGGCCAGGAACACCCGCCCCTTGCGGAACGTGTCGGCCATGCGGACGTGGTGCTGGTAGAAGGCGTGCTGGTGGATGTCGACGTCGTCCTCGGACGCACCGAGCGCCTTGAGCAGCGGCCAGAGTTCGGCGCTCGTCGGGTAGTCCGCCGGGGTCTCGTCGGGCTTGAGCGGGATCTCCCACCGGTGGTGGCCCGCGGACAGGGCGATGTCGACGACGGGGCGCTCCTTGTCGGACCAGAAGGTCAGGAAGTCGCGGTCGGGCCACCAGCGTTTGACGTGACAGTCGACGACCACCCAGGTCACGTCGTCCGTGTCGCCGAGCAGCTCGCAGCCGACGCGGCCGCGGGTGGCGCTGCTGCCGCCGTCGGAGCCGATCGCGTACCGGGCGCGCGTCGTGCGGGTGACGCCGTCGCACGTGGAGGTGACGGTGACACCGTCGGCGTCCTGCTCGACGCCCGTGACCTCGTCGCCGTAGTGGACGGTGACCAGGTCCGCGTACCGGTCCTGGACGGCCGCGCGCAGTTCGGCCTCCATCGTCGGCTGGTAGATGTTGTAGAAGCGCGGGGTGCGGCCGAGGGTGGACGGCGGATGCTCGATCCGCATGATCTCGGTGCGGTCGTAGGTCATCCAGCGCAGGGCCCGCTGTGGATCGATCACCTTCTCGATCCGCTCGTCGATGCCGAGGTCCTGGAAGATCCGCATCGTCCAGTCGTTGATCGTCACGGCACGGGCCCGGGGGTAGATGTCCCGGTCCCGTTCGAGAGCGATGGCGGAGATGCCGTGCCGGGCGAGGGTGAGTGCGGCGATCACACCGGTCGGGCCATACCCGACAATCGCGACATCCGCGTCGTAGTTCTTGGTCATGCGCTGGCTCCGTGGGTCAGGCTCGAACGCAGAGGGGAAGAAGTTTTGGACCGATCGGTCGGTACGTTTGTGAAGGTAGCAGCGCACCTCCGCGACACGTCAAGAGATTCCGGTCGGCGAATTTTTCGGCGCGGGTGACACCGGACCGCGCCGGCCGGGGCCGTACGGCCCGGTCCTGGCGGGGACGCGTGGACCGGCCTCGCCTACACTCCGGTGGGTGGAGAAGATCGAGCCGCCCGCGCCGGAGACACGAACCAACCGCCGCGGCCGCCGGTCACGGCAGGAGATCCTCGACGCCGCCGCCCGCGTGATGTCCGTGCGCGGCTACGCCGGGACGCCGATGTCGGTGCTCGTGAAAGAGACCGGCCTGCCCAAGAGCGCCTTCTACCACCACTTCGAGTCCAAGGCGGGGCTGCTGTCGGCGGTCATGGAGCAGGGGGCGCACTCGTTCTTCGCTGCCATGCGCGAAGCACACCGCAACCCGCCCACCGAGGGCAGCCCACGCGAACTGCTCCGCTGGTACCTGCGCCGGACGGGCGACGTCATGGAGAACGGCGAGGAGTTCCTCCGGCTCCTGCTCGTCCTGGTGATGAGCCGCGAGGCGGCGGAGGCGCCGGAGGCCCTGCAGACCGTGAACGCGGTCCGCGACGAGGGGCGCGCCTACATGGCGCACATGATCCGCTCGTCCTTCGCGAGCCTGGGCGAGGAGACCGCCGACACGATCGCGCGCGCCCTGGCCTCCTTCGGCATGGCCGGCTACGACGGCGCGTTCGTGGCCCTGCAGTCCGACGACGGGCAGCCGGTGTCGGTGTGGATGGACCAGCTGGCCGACTCCCTCGCGGCGCTCGGCGAGGCGATCGCCGCCGGAGCCTGACGGATCTTCCCGTCGTTCTGGTGAGCAGAACGGCGGCGGCCCCGGACGACGGCCCGGTGATACTCGTCGCCGACGAGGTATGTGCGCATTCCTCGTCATCGCTGGGTTCCCGGTGGCCGTCCGCGCCTCCGGAGCGATCCGGGGCGAGGCCTCGTACGCTGGCCGACACCGTCAGAGGGAGCGCTCATGAACACCGCACGGGACCTGCTGCTCATCTCCTTGGACCGGGAGCACGGTGTTCCCGCGGACCAGGGCGCCCTGTCGCTCGCTCTTGCCGGCGGGGAGCTCGTCGACCTCGTGCGCGCGGAGGCTGTCGCCGTGCGGGACGAGCGCCTCGTGCCGGGGCTCGCGCCCGCGCAGGACGACGAGCTGATGCGGCAGGCCGTGTCGTCGCTGGTGCGCGAGGAACCGTACGAGCTGGTCGACGACTGGCTGTGGCGTCGTGGAAACGGGCTGGCCAAGGAGTACGTGGCCGGGCTCCGGGCCGAGGGCCTGGTCACGAGGAAGCCGCACCGCTTCAGGCCCGGCCCGCCCGAGACCCTCGCGTCGGCGGCGCGCGAGGTCGCCGTCGCCCGCTGGGAGGCGGGTGAGCCGGTGCTCCAGGCCCTGGTCGCCGCGCTGCGGCAGGGGGACGAGTCGGCGGTCGACGCCTCGGGCCTGTCGGACCAGGTGGTGACGGTGCTGGCCGCGGTCGGCGGCGCCGAACTGGAACTGGAGGCGGAGCGGCAGCGCCGGTCCGTCGAGAACGCCGCGTTCGACAACATCTGGCGCGGCGCCTGAGCGGGAACCCCGCGCCCGGCGCCGCGCCGGGACCGGACTAGGCGTCCGCCACCCAGCTGCCGTGGAACCCCAGCGGTACCCGGCCGGGAAGGTGGATCCGGGCCAGCGGGTGCCCGCCGAAGTCCTGGGCCGAGAGGATCACCAGGTCGGTCGCGCCGCGGCCCGGATCGTTCACGTACGACAGGACGTAGCCGTCGTCCTCGTCCCGCGCCCCGCGCCGCGGGACGAACACCGGCTCGCTCACCGCCGCGCCGTCGGGGAAGCGGATCAGCTGCGTGCTGCCGCGCAGCATGTCGTGCTTGATCAGATGGTTGGTGAACTTCTCGTCGGGCGGCACCCCGTCGGCCGTCTCGTACGCGCGCCACATCTCGGCCGCGCTCGCGGTGTAGGCGTAGCGGTGCCGGTGCGCGACCAGGGATTCGTTGATGCGGGGGAACTCCTGCGGGCGGTCGTCGAGGCGACTGCTGCGGACCCGGCCCGCGCGCGGATCGATCGTCCAGCGGTCCAGCGTCGGGGACCCGGTCGCGCACGGCCCGCCCATGCCGCGCCCGGCGGCGTGGAACGGCGCGGGGAACCCGATGTACTCCATCACCACGGAGTCGCCGTGGTCGTAGGCGTTGAGCGTGTGCGAGTAGTACACGGGGTCGATCTCGAACCAGCGCGTGGTGCCACCGGCACGGGGCAACAGGCCGATGCGCATGGGGTGTTCGTCGTTCCACACATACGGCACGATCGCGCCCGCCTCCGCCGCGGCGGCGTCGAAGGTGATCGGCACGTCCACGATCACCACGTACTTCTCGGTGAGCGCGAAGTCGTGCATCATCGGCGCGTCCGCGACGGGAACCCGCGTGGTCCGTGCCACCCGGCCGGTCCGGTCGATCATGATGTGCCGCACGTGGTCCCAGGTGGGGTAGTACGCGATCGCGTGCAACTCGTCCGCCGCCGCGTCGTACTTGGTGTGCGCGGTGAACGCACCCTCGAGCGTGGAGCGGAAGTCGTACGGGCGCACCGTCCCCAGCTCCCCGTCCAGCTCGTACGGCAGGGGACCGCCTTCCTGCAGCGCCAGGACGCGGCCCTTGTACGGGATCACGTGGGTGTTGCACGCGAAGTCGTCCGGCGGCACCTGTCCCGGGTACCGCTCGCCCAGCTTCGACGTCACCTGGGAGGAGCGGACCCAGCGGTTGCGGTACCACTCGGCGCGCCCGTCGCGCAGCCGGACCCCGTGCACCATTCCGTCGCCGAGCATCCAGTGGTGGGCGCGGACGTCCTCCAGGCCCAGGGCGTTGGGGCCGTTGCGCAGGTAGCGGCCGTCGAGATCGCGGGGGATGCGGCCGGTCACCTCCAGGTCGAAGGCGGTCAACTCCTCGGTGACCGGAGCGAAGGCACCTTCCAGGAACGGCCTCGCCTCCCTCGTACCCCCGGCCATGTGGCTGCCCCGCGCTGCAGCCGTGAAGAAGCCGGTCCCGAGACCGCTCCCGACCGCGCCGCCCGCCGCGGCGACCGCCGCGCCCTTGAGGAGACCCCGCCGTGTGTGACTGGCCATTATGCTTCCCCGTCCCGTGGTCGATACCGGTCCCCGACGGCGGCACTCGTACCGACGGGAACAACCCTGACGGGAAGCAACGCTCCTCCTCCGCCGCCCGCGGCACAGTCGGCCCAGGGCCCGGGTGGGGGGGGGGGCGGGGCGCCAGCCCACCCCCGGCCGGTGCAGCGCGGAGGGGCCCACGGGGGGGGTTGCGCGCGCCGTGGGC
>NZ_JBHYTK010000123.1:0-25164 GCF_042749255.1 Streptomyces sp. NPDC059524
CCGCGCGGCCTTACCGACCGCTCCCCGCGTGGGGGTCCGGTCGGACTGATCGGGGGCCGCCTCCCGGCCGGGGGCGCCGTCCGCACCCTCGCCGGTCCCCTCCGCGCTGCCGGAAACGTCGAAAAGACGCGACCGGAGTCCCTGTCAGAGCGTGCGGAGGAAGTCGAGCAGGATCTCGTTGAACCGTTCCGGCTGTTCGAGGTTGGTGTAGTGGCCGGCACCCTCGATGACGACGGACCGGCCGTCGGGGACGGTCTCGACGAGCCGGTCGGCGGCGGCGACGAGGTCGTCAGGTTCGAGCGAGCCGTTGACGGCCAGGACGGGGACGTCGATCTTCGGGACGCGGGACCAGGTGTCGGTCATCGGCGTGTGCAGGTTCGGTTCGCCGGGGCTGTGCTTCGACAAGGTGTGCAGGGCCATCTCGCGCAGGCGGCGCAGGATGCCGGGGTCCATGTCCTCGACCCTGCGGTGTGCGCCGGGGACGACGCGCAGGAACGCGGCGAGCCAGCCCTCGATGTCACCGGCCGCCATGGTGCGCGCGTACTCCGCGAGGATCTCCTGGTACCAGGGGTCGGTGTACTGGAACTCGCTGGTCGCCGCGCCGCAGGCGACCACGGCGCGGACCAGGTCCGGGTGTTCGAGGACCGTGTCGGTGGCGATCGCGCCGCCCATCGAGAGTCCGACGAGGACGGCGGGGCCCGCGTCGAGGTGGCGCAGCAGCGCGGCGAGGTCGTCGGCCCAGCGGAACGGCTCGGTCGCGTTGGCCGAGAAGCCGTGGCCTCGTACGTCCGGGGCGATCACCCGGTGACGGGCTGCCAGGGCGGGGATCTGCGCGTCGAAGAGGCGGTGGTCGACGAAGCCGGCGTGGAGCAGCACCACCAGGTCCCCGGCTCCCGCGTCGAGATAGGCGAGGTCTCCGTCCGTCGAACCGAAGAAGCGCAGACGGCCCGAGGCGCGTTCCGAATCAGGGGTCGCGGGGCGACCCGAAGCATGTTCTGCGGCACGATCTGAAGCGGCATTCATGACAACCAAGGTGTCATCTTGAAGTCCACTTGGCAACCCAGGTGTCATGATGTGCGGGTGACCGCTTCCGGAGCCCCGCTCCCTCCCGACGCTCTCGGCCGCCGCCTCACCGAGGTCTACGACCTGGTGGGCCCGCTGTACCGACGCGCCCAGCGCAGCGTCGAACACGGTCTGACGCGCGACGGCCTGAGCGTCGGCGTACGCGCCGTGCTCACGCTGCTGCGGCGCAACGGGCCGATGACCGTGCCGCAGATGGGCCGGGCTCAGGAGATCAGCCGGCAGTTCGTGCAGCGCATGGTGAACGAGGCGGCGGACGCGGGTCTCGTCGAGAGCATCGCGAACCCGGCGCACCGGCGCTCGTCGCTGATCCGGCTCACGGCGGCGGGCGAGGAACGCATCGACGCCGTACTGGACCGCGAACACGCGCTGCTCCGTCAGGTCGGCGGCGATCTGACGGAGGCGGAGGTCGCCACGTGCCTGCGGGTGCTCGGCGCGATGCTGCACTCGCTCGACCACGTGGACGCCGACTGACCTCGCACACCCAGGGCCGCCCGGGCGGAACCGACGGCTCCGGCCCGGTCACGGACGATTCCCTGTGATGCCCCTGTCAGGCGCATCTTCCTGCCGTTAGCATGTTCGAACTCATGACGATCACGCCGATCGCATGCCCTTCACCGGAAATTCATGCCATACCGAGCCGACAGATGACCAAGTGCCCCGAACCCACCGATGAGTCAGGTAAGTGAACACCACACCACCACGAATACCTTCACAGCGCCGCGGCGAGCCCCTCGTCCCCCGGCGGCGGACACGCACCCTGTTCTGGTCGGCGGCGGGCGTGGTGACGCTCGTCTTCTTCGTCGCGCTGGAGATCGTGGCGCGCCGGTACGGCCAGCTCGGTCCGCTCACCGTCCAGGCGCGGGAGGTCGTCCTCGTGCCGCGCTCGGGGCCCCTGCTCTATGCCGGTCTGGCCCTGACGATGGTGGTGCTCACCTGGCGGCAGCGGGCCGTGGCGCTGGCCTGCGCGATCGGCATCGACCTGGCGTTCCTGCTGGTGCGCCTCGTGGTGGGCGGCAGTCTCCAGTTCGGCAACGGCGCCCTGTGGGTGACCCTCGGGCTCGCCGTATTGGCCGTCGTGCGCCGCACCGGCGCGGAGCGGCTCCTGCTCCTCAAGGGCGTCGGCCTCGGCATGCTGCTGGTGCTCGGTCACAAGACGGGTGACACCTGGCTGCTCATCACGTCCAAGACCCGCCCGGACGTCCTCGACCCCTACGTGGCCACCGCCGACCACGCGCTCGCCAACCCGTCGTGGCTGGTCGGCCAGGTCGTCGAGGCCACGAACCCGTTCAGCGGCCACTTCCTGCACCTGGTCTACGGCCAACTGCCGCTCGCCGCGGCCCTCGTGGGCCTGTACCAGCTGCGCAACGTGGCGGCCGAGCGGCGCTTCCCGGCCCATCACCTCGTGCGCACGTTCCTCGCCATAGGCCTGCTCGGTCCCGCGATCTACATGATCTTCCCGGTGGTCGGCCCGATCTACGCGTACGGCGCCGAGGGCGGCCAGTGGGCGGCGGCCAACGTGTGGCCCGACGCGCTGCCGGCCATCGGCGTCCCGCACCCGATCCCGTTCGACGAGATCACGCCGCGCAACTGCATGCCGAGCCTGCACACCGCGTGGGCGACCAGCCTGTTCATCCACACCCGCAAGGGCTCGCGCGGCATGCGCTGGGCGGGCACGTTCTGGCTCGTCGCCACGCTCACCGCGACCCTCGGCTTCGGCTACCACTACGGTGTCGACCTCGTCGCCGGTGTGGTGTTCGCCCTCACGATCGAGGCGGCCATGCGGGCGTTCGCGCGCGGGTGGGACGTCTCGGCGACGCGGCTCGTCTCCTACGGCACCGTCGTCTTCACCGCGCTGCTGATCGCGTACCGCTGGCTGCCGACCGAGATGGCCGCCTACCCGTGGGCCTTCGGCCCGCTCCTGCTCGCGCTGCTCGGTTCGGTGATCGCCCTGTACGCGCGGACGACCGCGCTCTGGGACCAGGCGGAAACGGTGCCGGTGCCCAAGCCGGCACCCCGGACCGCGGACGCTCAGCCGGAACTCGCCTAGCGCGCACCCCCTCCGGAACAGCGCAGCGGCCGGTGGTTCGTGACGTCACGAACGACCGGCCGCTGTGCTGTCCCTGGGCGCGGTTCGGTCAGCCCCCGTAGCCGGGCTGTCCGGGCTCCTCGCAGGTGCAGTCGTCCTCGGCCGGCGCGACCGTGAAGTCGACACCGGTCGCGTCGCCGTGCGCGGCGTCGGCCCTCTCGGTGTCCGAGCCCTTCACGTCGTGGCCGGGCGGCGGGGTGACGTGGACCGTGTAGCCGCCGGCGGCCACGTCGGAGAACGTGTAGTCGCCGTCCGCGTCGGGCGTGGTGCTGACGGGCTCGTTGCTGTCGTCCAGGACGGGCGTGCCGTCGGGCCGGCGCAGTTCGAGGACCGTGCCCTCCGGGAGCGGGTCGCCGCTCTCCGTCGCGACGTTGCCGCTGACGTTCGCCGTCTGCGCGGCGAACCACACCTGATAGGCGGGGATGCCGGTCTTCACGGAGAAGGTCAGGGTGAGGGTGCGGATCTCGGCGGTGGGGCGCAGCCAGGCGGAGGCGCCGGACGTGTCGGTGCCGCTGCCGTGCAGGGTCTGCGTCGCCGCGTCCCAGGAGGGCTCGTCGGTGTACGTGCCGCCCGTGCAGGTGGAGGGGCGGGGACTGGCGTCGCAGTAGTTGAACGACTCCTGGAAGCCGAGCTGCCGCGCGGTCAGCGCCTGCCCGTCCGGGCCGGTGGCGCTGATCTGCACGTCGTCGGCGTCGATGTCGCCGAGCGCGACGCCCCAGCCGCCGGGCGTCGGGACCTGGTCGAACGTGAAGCTGGTGGTCGACGGGGTGCGGCCGGACGCCGTGGCGAGGTTCAGATAGGGCATGCCCTGCGAGGATCCGTAGACCTGGCCGAACGGGGTCTGTTCGCCGAGAAAGGCCGAGCCGCCGGCCGAGACGCCCGGCCGCGTGCTGTTCGTCGTGAACGTCCCCTGCGGTCCGCCGGTCGCGGCGGTGGTCACCGTTCCGGTGGAGGCCGGCGGCGCCGCGTCCAGGGTGTACCGGGCGTACTCGGCACCGTCTGCGGCGGCCGGTGCGGCGGTGAGGCCGACGGCGACGAACGCGGCGGCGGTCACGGGTACCCAGCGGGAGGATCTGCGGAAGCGCATGAAGTGGCTTTCTGGTCGACTGCGGTGTCGACGGACAGAATCCATGATCTCCATACAAAACGGCCGCAAGGGGGCGGCGCGTCACACCGATTGCACCCCGCCGCCGCACGCGTCGGACATCAGTCGAGGTCGAGGTCGCGTTCGTCCCGTCGATCCGTGTCGCCGCCCAGGAAGGGCAGGACCGCGGCGAGGAACTCCTGGGGGCGTGCGTGGTGGACGAGGTGACCGGCCGGGATCGTGACGAGGCGGGCGTCGGGGACGCGCCGGACGAGTTCGGCGATGTCCTCCTGCGGCACGTGGCTCGCGGGGCCGCCCGCGACGGCGAGCGTCGAGGCGGTGATGTTCCGCAGCCCTTGCGCCCAGGCGGGGTCGGGGTGGTCGAGCTGGGCCCGGACGGCGGCCACGACGGCCCAGTCGAACGAGAGCTCACCGTCCGGCCGGGTGGCGGGCTTCGGCTCGCGCGGCCGCAGCAGCGGTACGTCTTCGAGGACGAGCCGGCGGACGCGCGCGGGCCGGTGCATCGCGAGCAGGGCGGCCACGACGCCGCCCATCGAGTGTCCGACGACGTCGACCCGGTCGAGACCCAGGGCGTCGAGGTGTCCGAGGACGTCGTCGCGCATGGCTTCGACGCTGTACGTGCCGGGCCACTCGCTGCGGCCGTGCCCGCGCAGATCGAGGGCGTGGACCCGGTGCGTACGGGCGAGGGCGGGCGCGACACCGGCCCAGTCGCGGCTGTCCTCCCCCAGGGCGTGCAGCAGGAGGAGGGGCGGCCCGGTGTCAGGCCCGCTGATCCGGCAGGCCGACCGGAGAGATCCCGCCCGCACGATACGGAGTTCGTCGCTCATGGCCCCGACCCTGCCTTGCCCTTCGGTTCATTCGCCAGTGATCGACGGGGCGGACCGGGCCTGTTCACCGACCGCTGAAGCCCGCCTCGGCGTCGCGTCCGGGACGGAGCGCGAGATGCGCCGGGGCGGTCCCGCAAGGGCCGCCGTGGCGACGGCGGCGAGGAGCAGCGCGGCCAGAGGGCACCAGATCGCCAGGGTGAAGCCCTCCAGCGCCGCGGCCCGGGCGCCGCCCATCGCCGCCGCCGCGACGCTCGCGGCGACCGTGTTGAAGACCGCCGAGCCGATCGAACCGCCCACCTGCTGCGCCGAGTTCACGGCGGCGGACGCGATGCCGGAGTCCTGCTCGGGGACGTCGGAGGTGACGCCGGTCATGATGGCGAGGAAGCTGCCGCCGTTGCCGACGCTGAAGGTGACGAGCGCGGGCAGCACGTTCCCGGCGTAAGTGGAGTCCGGGGTGAGGAGCGTGAGCTGGAAGAGGCCGCACGCGGAGATGACCAGGCCGGCGGTCATCATCACGCGGGGCCCGAAGCGGGGCAGCAGACGGGTGCCGAGCTGCGTGGCGGTGCCCGTGGTCACGAGGCTGATCGGCAGGAAACCGAGGCCGCTGGCGACCGCGGACCAGTCCAGGACGGTCTGCAGGTAGTAGGTGAGGTAGAGCGCGACCGACAGCTGACCCGCCATGAGGGCGGCGCCCGCGAGCAGGGAGGCGACGCGGCGGCGGTCCTTCATCAGACGCGGCGGCAGCAGCGGGGTCGACGCGCGGGTCTGCCACCAGGCGAAGACGCCGAGCATGACCGTGCCGCCGATGAGGGATCCGAGCACGGTCGGGCCGGTCCAGCCGTGCGCCTCGGCCTGGCTGCAGCCGTGGACGAGCGCGGTCAGGCCGCCGCAGCCGAGCACGGCGCCGGCGATGTCGATGCGGCCGGTGAGGCGGCGGGTGTGGTCCGGCGGGGTCCAGACGGTGCCGAGCAGGGCGGCGAGGGCGATGGGCACGTTGACCAGGAGGCACCAGCGCCAGCCGAACCACTGGGTGAGGAAGCCGCCGAGGACGACGCCGAGGGAGGCACCGGCGCCGCCGAGCGCGCCGAAGAGGGCGATGGCGCGGCGCCGTTCGCGCGGGTCGGTGAAGGTGGTCGCGACGAGCGCCAGCGCGGAGGCGGCGAGGAGCGCCGCGAACGCGCCCTGCACCGCGCGGGCCGCGAACAGCGCCTGGGCGGTGGGCGCGAGGCCGGCCGCGGCGGACGCGAGCGCGAAGCCGCCGAGACCGATCGCGAACACCCGCTTGCGGCCCACGTGGTCGGCGATCCGGCCGGCGAGCAGGAGGAGGCCGCCGAAGGCGACGGTGTAGGACGTGACCACCCAGGGGCGGTCGCCGTCGCTCATGCCGAGTTCGGTCTGCAGGGACGGCAGGGCCACGTTCACGATCGTGCTGTCGAGCAGGATCATCAGCTGGGCCAGCCCGAGGACGCTCAGCGCCCACCAGCGGCGCGGGTGCGGGGTCGGGGCGATCGGGGCGGGGGCTGAGGACGACGGCACAGGCATGCCACTTTTTGTATACCAAATTCCACCCTCGGGGCAAAAATGGGATCCCATATCGGCCGACGTGTGGGCGGAATCAGGACAATCAACACCCCTGGGGCGCACCGGAGGGGTAGCTTCGGTATACGGAAATCCGGGGGCCCGTCAGGCGGGGGCGTACCCCCGCTCCCGTACGAGCTCGTCCGCGAGGGCGGTGAACGCGCGGGCGGCCGCGCTGCGGTAGCCGCTCTCGCGGTGCAGGAGCGCGACGCTACGGGCGGGCAACGGCGGGTCGAGCGCGACGGGAACGAGGTGCGGGTGGTCGTCCGTGACGGCGTCGGGCAGCACGGTGGCGAGCCCCGGGACGCGCTGCACGATCTCGGTGATCGCCTGGACGGAGTTGGCCTCCACGACGATGGGCGGTGTGACGCGGTGCTCGGCGAGGTAGCCGTCGACGTGTTCGCGGGTCACGAAGTCGCTGCTCAGCAGGGCGAGTTGCCGCTCGGCGAGGCGGCGCACCGGCAGCACGGCGCGGTCCGCCCCCGGATCGGCGGTCGCGGCGACGACCAGGCTCAGGGTCTCGGTGAACAGGGCGCGGGCGCCGATGCCGGGCAGATGCGGGCCCTCGAAGGCGATGCCGAGGTCGATCTCGTCGGCCAGCAGGCTCGCCTCCATCCGGTCCTTGGCCATCTCGCGCACGTCGAGCGTGATGCCGGGGTGCTTCTCGTGCATCGCGCGCACGAGCGGGCCGATCAGGTACGCGGTGAAGGTCGGCGTCATCGCGAGGCGCAGATGGCCGCGCGAGAGGTCGGCGACGTCGAGCACGGCGCGGTCGGCGGCGGCCAGGTCGCGCAGCGCGCGGCGCGCGTAGTGGACGTAGGCCTCGCCGGCGTCGGTGAGGCGTACGCCGCGTCCGCCGCGGTCGAGGAGCTGGGCGCCGACCACCCGCTCCAGCTGCTTGATCTGCTGGGACAGCGTGGGCTGCGAGATGCGCAGTTCCTCCGCGGCCCGCGTGAAGTTCCCGTTCTCCGCCACGGCGATGAGGTAGCGGAGATGTCGCAGCTCAGGACCCATGTGAGCACTATAGGACGCCCACCTATAGATGGCATCGATAGGAGTCATGGATATCAAGTCTTGGACACTATAGGGCCAGGTCGTGCAGGGTTGTTCCTGCCGGCCCACCCAGGAGGTCCGGCAGGACCCGAAGGGAGAGACGGATGGACAAGCTTTTCGACGGTGTCGCGCATTTCCGCCGCGACGTCTTCCCCGGCAAGCGAGACCTTTTCGCCCAGCTCGCGTCGGAGCACCGGCCGGAGACGCTGTTCATCGGCTGTTCCGACGCCCGGGTGCCGCCGGAGCTGATCACGCAGAGCGAGCCGGGCCAGCTGTTCGTCATCCGCACCGCGGGCAATCTGGTCCCGGCGTACGCGCCCGGTTCGGACGGCGTCGCGGCGAGCATCGAGTACGCCGTCTCCGTGCTCGGCGTCCAGGACATCGTCGTCTGCGGGCACTCGTCCTGCGGCGCGATGACCGCACTGGCCGAGGAGCACGACCTGTCGGCGGCGCCGGTGATCGCGGACTGGCTGCGGCACGCGGACGGGGCCCGCGCCCGGGCCCGTACGGCGGCCGCTCCCGCCGGTGAGCCGGCCTCCTCCCGGGTGGCCACCCTGGTCCGCGCCAACGTGGTCGCCCAGTTGCAGAACCTCGGCACCCACCCCTCCGTCGTCCGTGCCCTCGCCGAGCAGCGGCTCACGCTGCACGGCTGGGTGTTCGACATCGCCTCCGGCGCCGTGGAGGTGCTCGAGACGGGCACCCGCACCCCGGTGCCGGCCGCCTGACCCGCGGGGCGAGCTCCCCCACCCCACCACCCCACACCTCCCGGGGGCCGGGACCCCACTCCCGGCCCCGCACGAAAGGAACTCCTCATGATCCACGCCCAGTTCTCCCCCGAGGCCCGCGACGCCGTCGCCACCGCCGCCGTCGCCGCCAAGACGCGCCGCGACCTGTCGTGGCAGCAGATCGCCGACGCGGCCGGTCTGTCCCCGGCGTTCGTTACGGCGGCCGTCCTCGGCCAGCACGCCCTGCCCGAGGCCTCCGCCCAGGCCGTCGGCGAGCTGCTCGGCCTGGACGAGGAGGCGATCCTCCTCCTCCAGACCATCCCGACCCGCGGCTCCATCCCGGGCGGCATCCCCACCGACCCGACGATCTACCGCTTCTACGAGATGCTCCAGGTCTACGGCACCACCCTGAAGGCCCTGGTCCACGAGCAGTTCGGCGACGGCATCATCTCCGCGATCAACTTCAAGCTGGACGTGAAGAAGGTCGCCGACCCCGAGGGCGGCGAGCGCGCGATCATCACGCTGGACGGCAAGTACCTGCCGACCAAGCCTTTCTGACCCGCACGCCGACGACGACTCGTCCATAGAGCCCCACCCCCGGTACGAGCGGCGGTGGCGGGCGGCTCCGGCCGTCCGTCACCGCCCGTTCGCACATCACCGGAGCGCACCCGGCTCCACCCGCGCCGAGAAGGGAAGAACCATGGCCGCCTCCCCCCGCCGCCACACTCTCGTGTTCCTCGCCATCACCGGTCTGCTCGTCCTCGCGAGCGCGTGCACGGCCGAGTCCCGGGGAGCCGGGTCCGGCCGCTCCAGCTCCTCCGCCGCCGGGGACTCGGGCGCGAACCGCTCCGCGAGCGCCGACCTGCTCCGTGCCGCCGGCTCGGGCGACGCCGACGCCGTCCGTACGGCCATCGAGCGCGGCGCCGACCTGGAGACCCGCGACGGCGACGAGCGCACCCCGCTGCTCCTCGCCGCCTCCGGCGACCACGTGGACGCCGCGAAGGCCCTCGTCGACGCGGGCGCCGACCCCGATGCCCTCGACGCCCGGCACGACACACCCTGGCTGGTGACCGGGGTGACCGGCAGCGCCGCGATGGCCCGCACCCTCGCGCAGGCCGACCCCGACTACACGATCGTGAACCGCTACGGCGGCACGTCCCTGATCCCGGCCGGCGAGCACGGGCACGTCGACTACATCCGCGAGGTCACCACCAACCCGGACATCGACGTCGACGTGAACCACGTCAACGACCTCGGCTGGACCGCCCTGCTGGAGGCCGTCATCCTCGGCGACGGCGGCGCGGACCACCAGGAGAGCGTGCGGCTGCTGCTGGCGGCCGGGGCCGACCGCTCCGTCGAGGACAAGGACGGCACGACGGCCCTGGAGCACGCCGAACTGCGCGGCCAGCGCGAGGTCGCCCGGCTGCTGCGCGCCTGAGCGGGGATACTTGCCGTCGATCACCGAAGGCAAGGACGAGGGGCAGGGGTCCAGTGACCGTCGATCACCGGGTGGGACCGCCGAGTTTCGGCGACGAACGGGAGACGCTGCGGGCGTTTCTCGACTATCAGCGCGCGACGCTCGCCATGAAGTGCGAGGGGCTCGGCGACGAGGAGCTCAAGGAGCGGTCGATGCCGCCGTCCACGCTCACGCTGCTGGGCCTGGTGCGGCACATGGCGGAGGTCGAACGCGCCTGGTTCCGCCGGGTGTTCGAGGACCACGACGTGCCGATGGTCTGGTCCGACGAGATCGACTTCCAGGCCGCGTACGACGCGAGCGGATCGAGCCGCGCCGAGGCGTTCGGCGCGTGGGAGGCCGAGGTGGAGCACTCCCGGCGCATCGAGCGCGCGGCCGCGTCACTGGACGTGGCCGGGTACCAGCCGCGCTGGGAGGAGCAGGTGTCGCTGCGGATGGTGATGGTCCACGTGCTCCTGGAGTACGGCCGCCACAACGGCCACGCGGACTTCCTCCGGGAGGGCGTGGACGGCACGGTGGGCGCCTGAGGGCGGCCGGCTTCAGCGCCGACGGCCCGGCTGCCCCTCGGGTGGGCCGGCCAGGTGGGCCAGCAGCAGTGCGGCCAGCCGGGCCGGCACCCGGAGCGGCAGATAGTGGTCGGCGGCGGGCAGGGTCTCGCCGTGCGCGTCCCGGATGCCCTTGGTCAGGCGGTCGGCGATGACCGCGATCTCCGGATGGTCGTGGGTTCCGTGCAGCACCAGGGCCGGGGCGTCGATCTCCGCGAGGCGGGACGCGGCGTCGTGGCCTGGGGTGCCCGTCAGCCAGGCCTCGCTGACGAGCCGTCGCTCCGCGTTCTCCGTCACCATCCGCTCGATGAGCGCTCCCCCGGGCGCCTCCCGTCCCAGCGCCGCCCACACCGAGAGTTCCAGCGCGGCCAGTTCGGCCGCGTCGCCCGAACGCCGGGCCGCGCCGTAGGCGGCCGTGTCCGGGGTGTCGGGCCAGATGTGGCCGCCGAGCGAGGACGCGACCAGGGCCAGGGACGTGACCCGGTCGGGGTGGGCGAGGGTGAAGTCCAGGACGGTCTCGCCGCCCATGCTCAGGCCAACCAGCGCCGCGCGTTCGACGCCGCAGTGGTCGAGCACGGCGCGCAGGTCCGTGACGTCGCTGAACCAGGTCGTCGGCGGTGTGGAGCGGCCCAGGCCGCGCGCGTCGTAGCGGATGACGTGGTGGTGCCGGGCCAGTTCAGGGGCGACGGCGTCCCACAGCCGCGCGTCCATTCCGGCGCCGTGGAGCAGCACCACCGGCGAGCCGGTGCCGGCCCGCAGGAGGTGGAGGCGGCCCTCGCCCGGTGCAGGTATCTCTTCCCCGTACGCGTTCGTCATGGGCCGATCCTGTCCGATCCGGCGGCCCCGCACCACCAACGGCCCTTGCCCCACCGGAAGACGGGACAAGGGCCTCGGCGATCGGACGGTGTCAGTCGCGTTCCACGTCGACCGTGGTCAGGGACGCGTACCGCTCGGGGTCGCGGCGGCGGATACGGAAGGCCACGGCCAGGCCCGCGGCGAGGACCAGCGGGAGCGGCACGAGCAGCAGCGTGTTCGTGAGGCCGGTGCGGCCGGTGAGGAGGTCGAAGTGGATCACCGCGAGGACGGTGAGCACGGCCAGGCCGGCGCAGGACACGAGCGGCGCCCAGACCACGCGGAAGGCCGACAGGCCCTTGCGGTCGTGACGGAAGTACGCCCACACGGCGAGGGCGGCCAGCGCCTGCATGCCCATGATGCCGAGGACACCGACGCTGTTCGTCCAGAGGAAGACCTCCCCGTACGGGTCGGCGGCGAGCAGGGCGCCGCCGCCGATGAGGGCGAGGTTGAACAGGGTCTGCGCGACGACGGCGCCGCTGGGCGATCCGTGCCGGCGGGACACCGCGCCGAGCCGCCGGGGCAGCAGGCCCTCGCGGCCGAGGGCGTAGAGGTAGCGGGCGGCGGCGTTGTGGAAGGCGAGTGTCGCGGCGAAGGCACTGACGACGATGAGGCCGTGCATGGCGTCCGCGAGCCACGGCCCCGCGTACGTCTCGGCCGCGGTGAAGGTGAGATCGGGTCCGGCGGCCGCCCGGGCCAGTTCCACGGCGCGCTCGGTGCCGAACGCGCCCATGACGAGCCAGCACCCGGCCGCGTAGAACACGGCGAGGAAGCCGATCGCGATGAACGTGGCGCGGGGCACGGTGCGCTGCGGGTCGCGGACCTCCTCGGCGAAGATCGCGGTGGACTCGAATCCGGTGAACGCGCCGATGACCAGGACGAACATGCCGGCCGCGCCGCCGACGGCGAGGGTCGACGGGTCGAAGGAGGCGGGATCGAGCGCGGCGGCGCCGCGGTCGCCGAGGATGCCGCCGTCCATGACGAGCAGGGAGAGCACCTCGAGGACGAGCGCGACGCCGAGGACCTTGGCGCTCAGCGTGACGCGCAGCCAGCCGAGCACGCCGACGGCGGCCACGCACACGCCGGAGAGCAGCCACCACGGCACGTCGGCACCGGTGGCGTCTCGGACCGAGCCGGTGGCGAAGTAGCCGAAGGCGGCCGCGACTCCGGGGGTGACGAGGTTGTAGGAGACGACGGCGACGTACGCGGTGCCGACGCCGAGCGCGCGGCCGAGGCCTCGGGCGACGTAGGCGTAGAAGGCGCCGGCGTTGCGGACGTAGCGGCTCATCGCGGTGAAGCCCGCGGCGAAGAGGGCCAGCAGCGCGCCCGAGATCAGGTAGGCGAGGGGCGCGCCGGCGCCGCCGATGCCGATGGCGAAGGGGGCGACGCCGGCGAGGACGGTGAGCGGCGCGGCGGCGGCCACGACGAAGAAGACGAGGTCGAAGGTGCCGATGCGGCCCGCGGCGAGCCGCCCTGAGCCCTGCTCCTCGGCGCCCGGCGCGGAGTCCGAGCGGGCCGGGCTGTCGGTGGTGGTCGTCATCTGGTGTCTCCCGCCGGGGCGTTCGAGGCGGTGGTCGCGGGCGGCGCGTAGCGCGGGTAGGAGTCGGTCGGCTCGGGTCCGACGACACGTCCGGCGTGCAGGACGGCGACGCGGCGCGGGTGCGAGGCGACGGCCTCGGGGACGGAACCGGCGGCGACGGCGACGAGGTCGGCGCGGCTGCCGGGGGTGAGCCCGTAGTCGGCGAGGCCGAGCGCGGTGGCTCCCTCGTCGGTGACGAGGGCGGCGGCGTGGTGGAGTTCGGCGTCGGTCATGAGGCCGGAGCGCAGGCCGATGATGGTCGCGCGCTCGAGCATGTCGCCGGTGCCGTACGGCCACCAGGTGTCGCGGATGTTGTCGGAGCCGCCGAAGACGCGGACGCCGTGCTCGCGCAGGCGCAGGACGGGCGGCAGGGGGCCGCGCGGTCCGTTGGTCATGATCGAGACGCCGGCGGCGGCGAGCGCCTTGGCGGTGCGGTCGAGTTCGGTGTCGTCGACGTCGCCGAGGGCGTAGGCGTGGGAGACGGCTACGTGGCCGCCGAGGCCGAGGGCGGCGGTGCGGGCGGCGATGTCACGCAGCTGCGCGGTGCCGGACTCGCCTCCGTCGTGGAGGTGGATGTCGATGCCCTTGCCGTGGCGTTCGGCGAGGCCGAAGACGATGTCGAGCTGGCCGGCCGCGTCCTGGTCGAAGCCGGCCGGGTCGAGGCCGCCGATCAGGTCGGCGCCTTCGGCGAGCGCGACGCCGAGGAGGTCGGCGCCGCCCGGCGCGGCGATGACGCCGCTCTGCGGGAAGGCGACGATCTGGATGCCGAGCCGGTCGCGGAACTCTTCCCGGACCGTCTGCACGGCGTGGAGGTGGTCGAGTCCGGTCTCGAGGTCGATGTCGACGTGGCTGCGGACGTGCCCGGTGCCGTGCGCGACCATGCGGCGGGCGAGGGCGGCGGCCCGCTCCACGACCGGCACGGGCGAGCCGGTGCGGGCGGCGCGCTCGGAGGCGATCTGTTCCTGGAGGGTGGCGGTCTCGCGGTGCGGCTGCCAGGGCCCGCCGAGGAAGGTCTTGTCGAGGTGGGCGTGGCCGTCCACGAAGGCGGGCAGCAGCAGCGCCCCGTGCAGGGGCAGCTCGTCCGGTGCCGGGGTCCGGCCGGGGACGTGTTCCTCGACGGAGTGCACCCGGCCGCCGCGCAGGCGGACGTCGACGGTGCGGCCGTCGGGGAGCGTCGCTCCGAGCAGGGCGGCGGGTTCGGGCGGGGCGGCAGCCTCGCGCATGTCATCTCCTTCAGTCGTACAGCTCGGCCCAGCCTCTGGAAAGTGGCTGGTGAGCGCGGTGCGACGTCAACGTAACTGGTATACCGAATACCAGACAATGCTTCTCGGGAACGGATTTTCGTGCCGGGTCACCGGGTCTGCGAAGATCGGCTCTGCACCACCCGTCTCAGCACCGCCTGGAGCCCTCGTCATGCCGACGCCCCGTACGACCGCCGACACCGCCATCGGGGACACCCACCGGTCCCTGCGCGAGCGGGTGTACGTGGAGCTGCGCGAGCGGATCATCGAGGGGCAGTACCCGGCGGGGATGCGTCTGGTCGAGCGGGAGATCGCCGACGAGCTGCGGGTGTCGCGGGTGCCGGTGCGCGAGGCGATGCAGCGGCTCGCCTCCGAGGGTTTCCTCACGGTGCAGCCCCGGCGGGGTTCGGTGGTGGCCGGGTTCGGGCCCGAGGACGCGGCGCACCTGTTCGACATCCGGGAGAACCTGGAGGGCCTCGCGGCGCGGCTGGTCGCGCGCGGGGCCACGCCCGCGGAGCTGAAGGACCTGGAGAAGCTGCTCGCGCGGGCCCGCAAGGCGGCCGAGGCGGGCCGGCTTCGCGCGGCGGTGTCGCTCAACGCGGACTTCCACCGGCGCATCGTGGAACTGTCGGGCAACCCGCTGCTCGTCGACGTGATGGCCCCGCTGGACTCGCGACTGCGCCGGCTGTTCCGGCTCACGTCGGGCCAGGCGGACGGCGAGCCGATGTGCGGGGCGCACGAGCGGCTCTTCGAGGCGATCCGGGACGGTGACGAGGCACGGGCCGAGGAACTGGCGCGGGCCCACGTGGCGGACACCCGGGACTCGGCGCTGCACCTGCTCGCCGAGCATCCGGAACGGGAGACCTCCGCGCAGGGCTAGTGAGTTCGGGGCGAGGGTGGGCCGCCGCGCCCGCCGGGGGGATTAACGGAACGCGGCGGCAGCCACGACTTCACCGTGCCATCGCCGGAGGCCGCCCGCCCCCGGGGCGCGGCAGTCGGGTGAGCGGCGCCGGGCGGGCCGTGCCCCACGAACGGAGGCTCCGAATCCGGTGGCGCCGGTGATCACCGGCTGCGTAGCGTGCGACGGCCGGGCGTTCGTCCGGCGGACGACGGCAGCGGCGACAGAGAGCGAGCTCACCTGATGCAACCGACCTTCGTACTGGTCCACGGCGCGTTCGCGAACTCCTTCTCGTTCGCGCCGCTCCAGGCCGAACTCGGGCTGCTGGGGCACCGGTCGGTCGCGGTGGACCTGCCCGGGCACGGCTTCGCGGCGACCTACACGTACGCGTACCAGGCTCCGCAGGACACGGCGGCGCTGGCCGAGGCGCCGGGCGCCATCAAGGGCGTCACGCTCGCCGACAACGCGGCGCATCTGATCGGCGTGCTGGAGCGGGCGAAGCGGAACGGGCCGGTGATCCTGGTCTCGCACAGCCGCGGCGGGATCACGGCGACGGCCGCGGCCAACACCCGGCCCGATCTCATCGACCGGCTCGTGTACGTCTCGGCGTGGTGCCCGGTCGACCTGGACGTGAACGACTACTACGCGCAGCCGGAGATGGCCGGCGTGGACGCGGGGTCGCTGGGGCTCGCGGTGGCCGGGAACCCGGCCGAACTGGGCCTGGTCCGGGTCAACTTCCGCACCGCGGACCCGGCGGCGCTCGCCGCGCTCCGCGCTGCGTTCGCGGCGGACGTGACGGACGAGCAGTTCCTGACGTTCCTCAACACGTTCCAGCCGGACGAGAACCTGGACGTGGGCGGCACGGCCGACCGGGCGCGGGCCGCGACGTGGGGCACGATCCCGAAGACGTACGTCCGCCTGGCCGACGACACGAGCATGCCGCTCGCGCTGCAGGACCGGCTGATCAGGGAGGGCGACGCGCTGACCCCGGACAATCCGTACGACGTACGCACGCTGGCGAGCAGCCACCTGAGGTGGCTGGTCGACCCGGCTCCGGCGGCCCGGGTCCTGGCGGACGTCGCCGCGCTCACCACGGACGGATGAGCTGAGCCGGAGGTTCTCGAACGAAACGGGCACGCCCGGAGGCCTGCCCGTGTCACACTCGGCACACGCTGACGCCGCTCCCCCCGTGGCGGCGTCAGCGTTCCCCGGCCTTGTGCGTCCGGCGGGTCAGCGCTTGCGCGTGAACCAGAGGTAGACGCCGCCCACGACGCCCAGCGCGATGACACCGAGCGCGAACAGCATCTGCGGCAGCTCCCCGGCCGGGTCGACGGTGGCCATCACGAAGGAGACGACGACGGGGCCGACGACGCCGAGCACGGTGCCGACCGTCTTGTGCGCGACTGTCCAGCGCGCGGACATCCACAGCAGGACGAGGCCCGCGATCCAGCAGCCGAGCTGCAGGAACGACCACACCAGGGCGGCCGGCGAGGCGAGCGCCAGGAGCAGCACGGGGGCCACCGGGTGCACGCCGCGCCTGGCGGGCGCGGCGACGCCGGCCTCGGCCAGCGCGGTCGCGGCGATGGCGCGCGGGTCCCCCAGCTCGCGCAGCACCTCGGTCTCGGCGTCGGGGCGCTCCGCGAGGGCCACCGCTATGTGTTCGGCCAGGTCCGCGATCAGTTCCTGCCTGCGCTCGGCGGGCAGCCCCGCGGCCTCGCGCTCCACCGACGCGAGGTAGTCCTGGATCCGGGCCGACGGCTCGGCGGTCTTCATGGGGTGTCTCCTGATCGGTGGTCGCCCTGCCGTGACGGGGCGAGAAAGTGGTCCACGGCGTCCCGGAACGCAGGCCAGACGTGGGTGAACTCGGCGAGCGCGGCATGACCCGCCGCCGTGAGTTCGTAGTAGCGCCTCGGTGGTCCGGACGCCGACTCCTGCCAGCTCGTCTCGACGAGCTCGTCCCGCCTGAGGCGGGACAGCAGCGGGTACACGGTGCCTTGGCTCGTGGCCAGCGCCCCGCTCTCCTCCAGCCTGCGCAGCAGCTCCACTCCGTACAGCGGGCCGTCACGCATCAGCGCCAGGACGCAGTACTCGAGCACGCCCTTGCGGAGCTGGCTCACGGCCTTCCCCGCGTCGCGCTTACTCGTCTTGCCTGGTTCCATGCAATGCATAGTACCTTGCCGCCATGACCACGTCACCCCTCCCCTCGAGGGGACGCTTCGGATCAGCCTCCGCTTGAGGGAGTGCTCCGGATGAGCTTGTACGCGAGGGGGAACGCTCGGGCTCAGCCGCGGCCGAACAGGTCCGCCGGTTCCCCGCGCCGGGTCCCGGTCGCGTCGGGCCGGCCGGGCACCTCGCGGCCCAGCGCCTGCCAGTGCGCCACGAGCGCGTCGTAGATCGGCGTCGCGGAATGCGTCGCCGCCCGCGTCCTCACGTCGTCCTGTCCTGACTCCCCGCGCTGGTCGCGCGGTGCAGGAACGGTTTTCCCCGTGTCAACCACGGACTGCCCAACGAGCGGACGGGTCCGGGGCCACGGCCTGCCGCGCCAAGAGGCCCTAACGTGCTCCCATGACCTCCGACGACACCCCGCCCGGCACCTTCCCGCCGCGCCCGCTGCGGGACCTGCGGGTGGTGTACGCGCGCCAGGCCGGCTGCCCCGCCGACTTCGCGGAGATCGTCGTGGACTTCGAGCCCTGGGAGCCGGGATTCGTCTTCGAGGTGCACGCCGACCTGGAGCGGCGCCGCCCGGTCCCGGCGAGTGAACTGGCCGCGTACGCCGCCGCCGTGAAGGAAGGGCTCCGCGCGGAACTGGCGACGCTCGCCCCGAAGTCCCCGGCGGCCGTGGCCGTCGTGCTGCGTGCCGTGCGGGTGCACGAGGTCGACTCGCACGCGGGCGCGTTCCGCACGGCGGGCCGGCTGGCGGTACGGCGGGCGCTCAGCGAGGTGCACGGACCGCCGCGCCGGCCCAAGCGTTCCGGGCCGGCACAGCGCTGAAGCGGCACGGGCCGCGCGCCCGGACCGCTTCAGGACGGTTCGTCAGTCCCCGGCGACCAGCAGCACGTCCTGCTGCCCCGTCGCGTGGAAGCGCGGCACCGGCAGACCGCCCTCCGGGGCCAGTTCGAGAACCGTCGCCTCGACCTCGGCCTCGCCCGGCTCGACGGCGCCCTCGGGCACCTGGCCCGTGTTGTGCCAGGCGTGCTCGACGCCGTCGCACACGGCGCGGGTGCCGCCGATGCCCCGGCGCAGGCCCGGGTTCTCGGTGTCGCGCACGGAGGACGAGACGAAGACGGGGCCCTCGGCACCGGAGCAGCGGTAGGTGCCGGACAGGGACACCGTGCCGTCGGCCGAGACGTGGCCGACGCGGTCGACCGTCACCGAGCCTCCGGGCGCGGCGGCCTGGGCCACGGGGGCGGCGGCCAGCAGGGCGAGGGCTCCGGCGGCAGCGCTCAACACCAGACGAAGAGACATCGAACTAGCTCCTCTTGTGGGGGGATTTTTCACGTACAGGGGGTCATTCGGGGTTCATTCATATCCGTCCGTCCTGGTCACGCACCGGCCATCACTCCATCGGGGGCGCGTCCCCACCAGGCCGGATGGCAAAGTGGGCAGCGTCGATCCACGAGCCCGAAGGCGGCCCACCCATGCGTCTGTTGCTCATCCGGCACGGTCAGACCCCGTCGAACCTGAAGCGCCTCCTGGACACGGCGGAGCCCGGCCCGGGGCTGACGCCGCTCGGGCAGCGGCAGGCGGCGGCGCTGCCCGGGGCGCTCGCGGAGGAGCGGATCGACGCCCTGTACGCGTCGACGCTGCTGCGCACCCAGTTGACGGCGACGCCGCTGGCGCGGGCGCGCGGGCTCGACATCGTGGTGCGGCCCGGCATCCGGGAGATCGAGGCCGGCGAACTGGAGATGCGGGGCGACGAGGCGGCCATCACGACCTATCTGACGACGGCGCTCGCCTGGGCCGCCGGAGACCTGGACCGGCGGATGCCTGGCGGTGAGAGTGGACTCGCGGCGCTCTCCCGGTTCGACGAGGTCGTCGCCGAGGCCGCCGCGGGCGGCGCCGAGAGCGTGGCCATGGTCAGTCACGGCGCCGCGATCCGGATGTGGGCCGCGGCGCGCGCGGGGCGCCTCGATCCTCTCGAAGCGGCCGATCAGCACCTCGACAACACGGGGATGGTCGTGGTGACGGGCTCCCCCGCCGACGGCTGGCGGCTCGAACGCTGGGACAGCAGACCGGCGGGCCCGCGCGACCCCGCGCCGCACCACGAGGGCCCGGCGGGCGAGCCGCTCGGCGACGCCTGAGGCGCCCGCCGGGCGCCGGCTCGGGCCACCCTTCAGGCCACGCGGGACGCGATGACGCGGGCGCACTCCATCGGCCCGGTACCGGTGGTGTCGACCTCCAGGTCGTAGACCACGCCCTCGTGGACGGTCTTCGCCTGGGCGGCCGCCATGCCCCGCGCCCGGTCGCCGCGTGCCACCTCGCGTTCGGCGGCGACCTCGGGCTCGCAGCGCACGCCCACCCACAGCACGTCCAGGTCGCCGAGGGCCCGCAGCCAGCGCTGCTGGGAGGCCGCGCCGCCCAGGAAGATCTCGTCGATCACGATGCGGGCGCCGGCCCGCGCCATCGTGACGACGCCCTCGGTCCAGGCGGTCTCCAGCGTGCGGAAGACCTCGCCGACCTGCACCGTGCCGTCCGGTGCGATGTCGATGCCCTCCTCGCCCGACCGCATGCGCGCGGGCAGCGCGTCGACGAACGAGTCGGCTCCGAACGCCAGCCAGGGCTCGGGGAGCAGCTCCTGCAGGCACCGTACGATGCCTGATTTCCCGGCGCTGGAACCGCCGTTGAGGATGATCATTCGGGTCGTCATCGCGCCAGCGTACGGCGTGCCCGGCGAGCGCGGGGCGGCTCCGAGTTGCACGAACGGAGTAATGACCCGAGGCTGTATGTGACTCTCCCGACACTCCCACTCACCCTGAGTGAACGCCGGGTGAGCCCCCAGAGACAGAAAGGATGAACGGCATGGATCCGCGTTACGTCCACATCGACGCGGGGGTCACCACGCAGGACATCGCGCTCGTGGACCGCGATGTGACCGCACGGCTGCTGAACTGGGGGCTCGGCGCGTACGTGCGGCCGGTCGGCGCTTGCGTCGACATCCTGCTGCGTCTGGCCGGCGAGACCCGGGCCGGCGGAGCGCACGCCGTCGAGATGTGGTGGAACGGGCGCCACCTGATCACCGCCGTGTCCGGCACGGCACCGGGTGTCCTGCGGGACACCACCGGGCTGCATCCGGGGCTCGTCCGGGTGGCGGCGCTCAGCGACGGCTGGGGCGTGTGTGCGGGCAGGTCCGGCACGCTCACCTGGTTCTCGCACCGGACCCACGAACATCAGCCGGCCCTGCGGGTGCCGCGGCCGCCCACGCCCGTGCTGCACACGGCGCGTGTCCCGGAGGCCGAGGCGTTCAGCCCTGCGGTTCCGAGATGTTGACCATCCAGGCGATCCCGAAGCGGTCGGTGCACATGCCGAAGACGTCGCCCCACATCTGCTTCTCCAGGGGCACGCCGACGACACCGCCTTCGGACAGCTGCGCCCAGTAGCCGCGCAGCTCGTCGGCGTCGTCGCCGCTGAGCGAGAGCGAGATGTTGCGGCCCGGCCGGTACTCCATGCCGGGCGGCGTGTCGGAGGCCATCAGGGTGTAGCCGGACGGGGTGTCGAGCATGGCGTGCATGATCTTGTCCGCCACCTGCTCGACACCGGGGGCGCCCGTCTCGCCGAAGGTGTTCAGGGCCAACTCCCCTCCGAACACCTGCTGGTAGAACTCCATGGCCGGGCGGGCGTCGCCGTCGAACTGGATGTAGGGGTTGAGTCGAGAAGCCACTGCCTGTTCCCTTCGATGCGGGTGCGGTTGCCCGCATTATGGGACGGCTTCCCGCTCTCCGCCCGGCGACGGGTGACGGGCCTCCCGGCGTGTCCCGTCCGGCGCCTGTCCCCCGCCCGCACCCGGGCGCCCCGGCATGCCCACCCGATCCACCGACCCCACCCGCAACACCGACACAAGTCCCTCTGGCAGAGGCCGAGTTGAGGCCTGACAATGAGGAGGTCGCGTTCTGCGCGGCCCGGCTCCGCCGTCTCATCCCCGTGTCGGCGGAGCCGGTCACGCCTGTGCTCAGGAGACCCCCGCGGGGTCGAAGTCGATCTTCTCGCGGACCCCGCAGTCGGGGCAGCACCAGTCGTCGGGGACCTCCTCCCACGGGGTTCCGGCCGGGAAGCCCTCGCGGGGGTGGCCCGCGTCCTCGTCGTAGACGTAGTCGCAGGACGGGCAGCGGAACCGGCTCATGCGGCGACGCCCGGGGTGCCCTCGGGGCGCTCTCCCGCGCCGTACCGGGCGAGCAGGGCGCCGCGCCGCGCGGGCTGGAGGTTGGCGCGCCGGACGTCGCCTCCGTAGTGGGCGAGCACCCGGTGGTCCATGACGCGGCGCCACAGCGGCGGGAAGTACGCGAGCACGATCATGCCCGCGTATCCGGTGGGCAGTTCGGGGGCGTCCTCGAAGTGACGCAGGGCCTGGTAGCGGCGGGTGGGGTTGGCGTGGTGGTCGCTGTGCCGCTGGAGGTGGTAGAGGAAGACGTTGGAGGCGACGTTGTCGCTGTTCCAGCTGTGCTTGGGGGCGCAGCGTTCGAACCGGCCGCTCTCGGTGCGCTCGCGCAGCAGGCCGTAGTGCTCGGTGTAGTTGATGACCTCGAGCAGGCAGAAGCCGAAGACGGCCTGGCCGACGAGGTAGGGCAGGACTTCCGGCCCGAACGCGATCGCGAGTGCGGCGAAGAGGGCCGCGGACATGGCCCAGGCGCTCAGGATGTCGTTGCGCGGGGTCCACGGGGAGCCGCCGCGGCGGGTCAGACGGCGCTTCTCCAGGCGCCACGCGGAGGCGAGGCTGCCGATGACGGTGCGCGGCAGGAAGCGCCAGAAGCTCTCGCCGAGCCGTGCGCTCGCCGGGTCGTCGGGGGTGGCCACCCGGACGTGGTGACCGCGGTTGTGCTCGATGTAGAAGTGGCCGTAGAAGGTCTGCGCGAGCGCGACGCGGGAGAGCCACCGCTCGGTCGACTCCTTCTTGTGGCCCAGTTCGTGGGCGGTGTTGATGCCGATACCGGCGACGCCGCCGAGGGTGACGGTCAAACCGATCCGGGAGACGAGCGAGAGGTCGCCCCCGGTGAGCAGGGCGCAGCCTGCGACGAGGCCCGCGTACTGGAGCGGCAGGTACATGTAGGTGCACCAGCGGTAGTAGCGGTCGGCCTCCAGGCGGGCGAGGGCGCTGTCGGGCGGGTTCGCGGAGTCCTTGCCGATGAGCTGGTCGATGACCGGGAAGAGGACGTAGAGCAGGATCACCCCGCTCCACCAGAAGACGTCGAGGCCGGTGAGTTCCACCAGGCCCCAGGCGATGAAGGGGAAGCACGGCACGATCAGGCCCATCAGCCACAGGTAGCGCTTCGGGTCCCGCCAGGGCGGTGCCTCGTGCGGGGGTTCGGTCTCGCGGTGCAAAGGCACGGCCGGTCTCCTCACGGATCACGTCATTGGACACTTGAGGCACGTACTGTCCGGCAAAGTGACACCGGTCCGGGCGGGCGTCAATGGCCCGCGCAGGGATCGGTGCAATCGAGGCGTGAAGAAGCGGGCACAGTGGGGACGCGAGGCGTCGCTCCGGTGAAGGCCCGTGCTGCGTACGGAGGTTGACGTCTTGTCAGGACTCGTCGGCGGCGGGCGCGGGGTAGGCGATCCGTGTGGTGATCGCGGCGATCCTGCGGGCCGATTCCTCGGGTGAGGCGGCGGGCTGCACGATGTGGCTGACCGTGAGCCGGACGATCGCCTCCACGGCGAGGCTGCGGGAGAGGTCGTCGACCTCGGGCCAGGCGTCGGCCGCGTAGGCGTCGAGCATGACGGTCGCGGTGTCGAAGACCGGCTCGGGGCGGGTCGTCAGGTAGGCGAGCAGATCGTCGTCCTCGCCACCGCGGGCCGCGGTGAGCACGGACTTGATGAGCGGGTTGTCGGCGGCCTGGCCGAGGACGAAGCCGACGCCCGCACGGGCCGCCGCGTCGAGGGAGTCGCGGTGCGCGTCGAGCTCGCGCTGGATCCCGAGCAGGAACCGCTCGGCCTCGCGCTCCACGAGGGCCAGGCCGATCGCGTCCTTCGAGTTCGAGCCGAACTCGTTGTAGACCGTCTGCCGGCTCACCCCCGCGGCCCGCGCCACGGCCGCGACCCGGAGCCGCCCCCAGCCCTCCGTCGTCACCAGCTCGTATGCGGCGTCCAGCACCCGCTCGCGGAGCAGGTCGCGGACGGCCTCTCGGAAGCGCGTCATGATCAGCCCACTCTAGACGGAGGTCGGCGGCCGGGAAGGGGCGGGATCCCCGGTCCGTGGCCCGTCCGCTCGACCGCGCGGCGGCGCACCGCGAGCCCGAAGGCGAAGGCGGCGAGCAGCGCGGGGACGGTCAGTTCGACGACGACCGACACGAGCCAGTCCGGGTTGATCCCCCTCGTCTCCCCGCTGACGAACCGGCAGGTCGCCTGGGGCGGGAAGAGGCTCGCGTCGAGGGTCTGCGGCGCGCCGGCGCTCCAGCCGTCGCCGTCGGAACAGGCCGTCGAAGGGCTGGGCAGCAGCCTCCACGCGGCGAGGAGGTAGGCCATGACGAAGACGGAGCCGAGCACGAAGAAGGCCGTCCCGGTCCTGCGCACCTTCTCGGTACGGGACATGGGGCGCACCAGATCACCGCCGGGCCGCGGGTCGAGGCACTCGGCGACCAGGGCCCCGAGCAGGGCGACGACCATGACGACGAGTCCGGCCCACAGCAGGAAGCCCAGGGGCGCCCGGCCGCCGACGGAGGCGACCTCGCCCTGGGCGAACTCGCAGACGGTCGCGGGCGGGAACGCCTGGTCGCGTACGCGGATCAGCCGGCCGGGCCCCTCGGCCAGGCCCTGCGTGCAGCGTTCTCCGAACTCCAGCATGCCGAGGAGGGCGACCCCGCAGCCGGCGAGCAGCGCGGCGAACGCGATCGCGGAGGCGGCCCACAGGCCGTCGGTCCGGTAGCCGCTCGGCGTTCCCTCGGGTGGCATTCCCGCACTGTAGTCGTGGAGGCCCGGTGGTCAAACCATGGGGAGGAAGTGACGGGGGTGAAGTGGCCGGAATCGAGGCTCGGTTCGGATGGGGCCGCTGTGACGAGCGCCGTCGGGAACCGGCTCAGGCCCCCGACTCGGCCTGATCCCTGCGGTGTTCGCGCCCCGTGTGAACCGTGCGCACACCCCGGTCACTCACGCACCCTCGCCGTGGCCGGAATTGCGCGGTCCACTGAGCTCATGCACCGCGCCACACGGCCTCGTGGATGCGGTGCCGGGCCGCTGTCCTCCCCTCTCGCCCGGCGGCCCCCAGCGCGCCCCGGGGCACTGCGCGGGCTTCGGTTCCCAGCCGCCGGAGTCCGTCGGTCCATCCGGCCCCGGGCGCGCGCCGTGCGGGGCGAAGCATCACCTCCCAGGACAAACCGGCGTTCGCGCTGTCCGACCGCAGGGGTGTGACGTACGGTCAACTCATGGACGGGGCCCAGTGGTTAGCCGCCTGTCACGCGCAGCCTGAAAAGGCCTTCGCGCAGTGGGAGCAGGCACCTTTTCTCGCCCGGCTGCCGGCCGGTCGCCGCTTCGACGCGCTGCGCGTGCACCAGCCGCTCGGGCTGACCGTCCTGTGGGAGCTCGGCGACGACGCAGGCAAGGTGCCGGTCCTGGAGGAGCACGCGCCACCGCGTCCGGTGTTCTACATCCTGACCCGGCCCGGCAGCGCGGACGACTGGCCGCCGGCCCAGGACGACGCCGTGCTGCTGGGCGCCGGCACCGAGCTGTCCGTGCCCTCTCCGCACGCCGACGGCATCACCGGGGTGCAGCAGCACACGTACATGTGGCGGGTGCCGCCGGACGGCAGCGGCCGGCTCGCCGACCCCGACGTGCTGCGGGCGGCACTGGACCTCGCCCGCGACACCGACCGTCAGGCGGCCAGGATCCGCGCGGCCCGTTCGGTGTTCTACGGCGCCAAGCACGCCCGGCAGAAATAGGAACGCGTGAGCCCGCGGCCGGACGCGGGGTCCGGC
>NZ_JBHYTK010000124.1:0-18318 GCF_042749255.1 Streptomyces sp. NPDC059524
GCTCAGCCTCTATCGGGGAAATGCGCCCGAAGGGCATGCATTTCAGGGGCGCGGGGAACTGCGCGACCAGCCCCCACCGGACCCGCGGACGAAGTAAAGGTTCAGGCCCAGAGCTGGCCGTGGAGGACCTCGATCGCTTCCTCCGTCGTGGCCGCCGTGTAGACGCCGGTCGAGAGGTACTTCCAGCCGCCGTCGGCCACGACGAACACGATGTCCGCGGACTCGCCGGCCTTGACGGCCTTGCGGCCGACCCCGATCGCCGCGTGCAGCGCGGCCCCGGTCGAGACTCCGGCGAAGATGCCCTCCTGCTGGAGGAGCTCCCGCGTCCGCGTCACCGCGTCGGCGGACCCGACGGAGAAGCGGGTGGTGAGGACGGAGGCGTCGTAGAGCTCGGGGACGAAGCCCTCGTCCAGGTTGCGCAGGCCGTAGACGAGGTCGTCGTAGCGCGGCTCGGCCGCGACGATCTTGACGTCCGGCTTGTGCTCGCGCAGGTAGCGCCCGACGCCCATCAGCGTGCCGGTGGTGCCGAGTCCGGCGACGAAGTGGGTGACGGAGGGGAGGTCCGCGAGGATCTCCGGGCCCGTCGTGGCGTAGTGCGCACCCGCGTTGTCCGGGTTGCCGTACTGGTAGAGCATCACCCAGTCGGGGTGCTGCCCCGCGAGCTCCTTGGCCATGCGCACGGCCGTGTTGGAGCCGCCCGCGGCGGGGGACGAGATGATCTCGGCGCCCCACATGGCGAGCAGGTCGCGCCGCTCCTGGGAGGTGTTCTCCGGCATGACGCAGACGATGCGGTAGCCCTTGAGGCGGGCGGCCATCGCCAGCGAGATGCCGGTATTGCCTGACGTGGGCTCGAGGATGGTGCAGCCGGGGGTGAGCCGGCCGTCCTTCTCGGCCTGTTCGATCATGTGGAGCGCGGGGCGGTCCTTGACCGAGCCGGTCGGGTTGCGGTCCTCCAGCTTCGCCCAGATCCGTACGTCGTCGGAGGGCGACAGCCGCGGCAGGCGCACCAGGGGGGTGTTGCCGACCGCGGCGAGCGGGCTGTCGTAGCGCATAGGTCGATTCGCCTTGCTCAGCGCATGCCGCCGGCGACGGCCGGCAGGATCGTGACGTTGTCGCCGTCGGCGAGCTTGGTCGTGATGCCGTCGAGGAAGCGGACGTCCTCGTCGTTCAGGTAGACGTTGACGAAGCGGCGCAGCTGGCCGGCGTCCACGATGCGGGCCTCGATCCCGGTGTGGCGGGTCTCCAGGTCGGCGAAGAGCTCGGCGAGGGTCTCGCCCTTGCCCTCCACGGCCTTGGCGCCGTCGGTGTAGGTGCGGAGGATGGTCGGGATGCGGACCTCGATGGCCATGCTGGGCTCCTGTCAGGAGTCGGAAGTCGTGTGGAGTCGTGCGGTGAGCGCGCGGCGGCGCGGTCGGGCGGAGCAGGGTGGGGCGGGCCGCGGCTCAGGGCCTGACGGCGGTGCGGCTCAGCGCGGACAGATGGCGCTGGCGAGGCGGCACAGGTCGACGTGCAGCCGCGCCACGAGCAGCATGCCCGGCGTCTTTTCGCTCACGTCGTGGAAAACCATGCGCTCATCGTATCGATTCCCGCCCCGCTCCCAGGAATGTGATCTCACCATGCGGTCGAAAATCGTCTGCATGGCGAGATGGGCCCGGAACTCAGGCCGTGACCTCGACCTCTTCCTCGGTGATCTCGCCGTCGACGATGCGGAACGAGCGGAACTGGAAGGGGCCCGCGTCGTCGGTGTCGGCGGTGGAGACGAGGACGTAGTGGGCGCCCGGCTCGTTGGCGTACGTGATGTCGGTCCGGGATGGGTAGGCCTCGGTCGCGGTGTGGGAGTGGTAGATGATCACCGGCTCCTCGTCGCGGTCGTCCATCTCGCGGTACAGCTTGAGCAGGTCGCCGGAGTCGAACTCGTAGAAGGTGGGCGAGCGGGCGGCGTTCAGCATCGGGATGAAGCGCTCGGGGCGGCCCTCGCCGACCGGGCCGGCCACGACGCCGCAGGCCTCGTCGGGGTGGTCCTTGCGGGCGTGCTCCACGATCTGGTCGTACAGCGCCTTGGAAATCGTCAGCATGCGGTCAGGATAAGCAGGAGGGCCGCCCCGTACCGGATCGCGGTACGGGACGGCCCGACTGGTGAGACGTGGCGGGTCAGCCGCGCTGGACGGCCGCGGCGCCCTCGGTCTTCCGCGCCTTGAGCACGAAGTAGGCGACCGCGAGGATCGCGCCCCAGACCGGCGCCCCGTACAGGGCGACCCGGTTGTCCTTGTCCATGCCCATCGTGACGATGACCAGCGCGATGAACGCCAGCGAGAAGATGCTCGCCCAGATGCCGCCCGGGGCGCGGAACGTGGACTTGGGCAGCTCGCCCCGGTCGGACTTGAGGCGGTAGCGGATCTGGGAGATCAGGATGACGATCCAGGCCCACATGCCGGAGATGGTGGCGAAGGAGACGACGTAGTTGAACGCCTCGCCCGGCCACTGGTAGTTGATCCAGACGCCGACCAGCATCATCGCGGCGGAGAACGTGGTGCCGACGACCGGCAGGCCCTTCTTGCTCAGCTTGGTGAACAGGCGCGGGCCCTGGCCGTTGAGCGCGAGGTCGCGCAGCATGCGGCCGGTGGAGTACATGCCCGAGTTGCAGGAGGACAGCGCGGCGGTCAGCACGACGAAGTTGACGATGGCGGCGCCGATGCCCAGGCCCATCTCGTCGAAGGCGTGGACGAACGGGCTCTCGCCGGCCTTGAAGGAGGTCCACGGGATGACCGAGAGGATCATGATCAGGGCACCGACGTAGAAGACGGCGATGCGCCACGGCACGGTGTTGATGGCCTTGGGCAGGACGGTCTTGGCGTCCTTGGCCTCGCCCGCGGTGACGCCGACGAGCTCGACCGCGAGGAAGGCGAACATGACCATCTGCAGGGTCATCAGCGTCGAGCCGATGCCGTTCTCGCCGGCGAAGAAGCCGCCGAGGTCCCACAGGTGCGTGACGGACGCGGTGTCACCGACGTCGGAGAAGCCGATGGTGAGGATGCCGGCGCAGATCAGGATCATGCCGATGATGGCGGTGACCTTGACCGTGGAGAACCAGAACTCCAGCTCACCGAAGAGCTTCACGGAGATCAGGTTGGCGCCGAAGAGGATGACGGTGAAGACGAGTGCGGACAGCCATTGCGGGATGTCCCACCAGAACGTCATGTAGACGGCCGCGGCCGTCACCTCGGTCATGCCGGTGATGACCCAGAACAGCCAGTACGTCCAGCCGGTGACGAAGCCCGCGAAGGGGCCGATGAACTCACGCGCGTACTCCGAGAACGAGCCGGAGACGGGGCGGTACATGAGGAGCTCGCCGAGCGCCCGCATGATGAAGAAGATGACGACGCCCGCGATGGCGTACGCGAGGATCAGGCTGGGGCCCGCCTTGGAGATGCCCTTGCCCGCGCCGAGGAAGAGACCCGTGCCGATGGCGCCGCCGATGGCGATCATCTGGATCTGGCGGGAGCCGAGGCCCCGCTGGTAGCCCTCGCTGGACGCTTCCGCGTCCTGCACGGCCTCATTGCCGGCGTCGTGGTGCTTGTCGTCGACCTGCACTGAGGTCATGGTGGTGCGCCTTTCTCCATGCCGATCCGTGCCGTACGCGGCTCGGATCGACTGTGACGATCCTTCGGGGTCGAACCCCTGGATGGATGGAGCTGTGCCTACCGGCGGTCTGCCGGTCGGGGCGCCCCCGGCGGGCAGGGGGTGGCGCCTGCCGGGTGGTCGTGAAGATTTATCACGCCGTTCACGGTGATCGGGCGAGGCGCGTGTGGCGCACGACACAGGAAAAAGGGGACAAATAACGCACGTGGCGGCATTACGGAGCGTCACGGTGACGGGATCGTTATGCGGATTTGAGCGTCCGCTGAGCGAACGTCCAGGAAATGGACGTCCAGACTCCGCCCACCTTGTCCTGACAGGTCAGGGCATAAGGGTTTCGACCAGAGTCTCCTGGAGACCGCCGAGCCACAGGTACGCCATCACCATGGGTTTACGCGGGTCCTCGTCCGGCAGCCGGTAGAGGAGGTCCGTGTCCTCCTCGTCGGTGATCTCCAGACGGGTGCCGATGGCCAGGCGCAGGTCGTTGAGCGCGCGCATCCACTGCACCGATTCCCCGGGCGAGAGCTTGAGCACCGCTCCCCCGTCACCGGCCGGGCTCAGCGCGTCCAGCGAGCGGATCACCGCGAGGGCGTCCTCGCGCTTGCCGGCCCGCAGGTCGTTCTCGGTGAAGCGGCGGAACTCGGAGGAGTACGCGCGCAGTTCGTCGGGGTCCTCCTGCTCGGAGACGCCCGGGCCGCCGTACGCGTCCGGGAGCAGCCGGCGCAGCACCGCGTCGGTGGGCGGCTCGCTGGGGCCCTCGGCGAACAGCTCGGCGAGCGGGTCGTCGGAGACCTCGCCGCCGGGGCCGGGGCCGATCAGCTCCAGGAGCTGGACGGCGAGCGAGCGGATGATGGAGATCTCGACGTCGTCGAGGGCGACGGCGGCGCCGCCTCCGGGGATCGGTTCGAAGTGTCCGGGCATGAGTACGGCGTTACTTCCGATCCTGTTGCAGCGTGGCCCACAGGCCGTATCCGTGCATGGCCTGGACGTCCCGCTCCATCTCCTCGCGGGTGCCGGAGGAGACCACGGCCCGCCCCTTGTGATGGACGTCCATCATCAGTTTGGTGGCCTTGTCCTTGGAGTACCCGAAGTACGTCTGGAAGACGTATGTCACGTAACTCATCAGGTTCACCGGGTCGTTGTGGACCAGGGTGATCCAGGGGACGTCCGGCTCGGGGACCGCGGAGAGGTCCTCCGTCGTCTCGGGGCTTTCGATCTCAAGGGGTGCGGGAGCCGTCACACGGCCCATGCTGCCACCAGGAGGCCTGAACCGCACAAACGAGCCGCTCGGGTGCGCGCCACGTGGCCTCGCCCACACGCGCCACAGAAATCGTCACACTGACGCTAATTCGGGGTAGCATCCTGAACATGAACACAGCGGACCTTGGCCTGCCGGTGGACGTTCCGTCGACAGCGCTCTTCACCGACCACTACGAGCTGACGATGCTCCAGGCCGCCCTCCGAGCGGGCACCGCCGACCGGCACTCGGTCTTCGAGGTCTTCACCCGGCGTCTGCCCGAGGGGCGCCGCTACGGCGTCGTCGCGGGCACCGGGCGCGTCCTGGACGCCGTCGAGAACTTCCGGTTCGGCGCCGGCGAGCTGGGCTTCCTGCGCGAGGCCGGGATCGTCGACGAGCCGACCCTCCAGTGGCTCGCGGACTACCGGTTCTCCGGCGACATCTGGGGCTACCCCGAGGGTGAGGTCTACTTCCCCGGCTCCCCGGTCCTGCGCGTCGAGGGCTCCTTCGCCGAGTGCGTGCTCCTGGAGACGGTGATCCTCTCGATCCTCAACCACGACTCGGCGATCGCCGCCGCCGCCTCCCGCATGGCCTCGGCCGCGGGCGAGCGGCCGCTGATCGAGATGGGCGCCCGGCGCACCCACGAGCTGGCCGCGGTCGCCGCGTCCCGCGCCGCGTACGTGGGCGGCTTCGCCACGACCTCGGACCTGGCGGCCGGTTTCCGCTACGGGATCCCGACCGTCGGCACCTCGGCCCACGCGTTCACCCTGCTGCACGACTCCGAGCGCGACGCGTTCCGCGCCCAGGTCGACACGCTCGGCGAAGGAACGACTCTGCTCGTCGACACGTACGACGTGCAGGAGGCCGTCCGCACGGCCGTGGAGATCGCCGGGCCGAAGCTCGGGGCCGTCCGGATCGACTCCGGCGACCTGCTGCTCGTCGCGCACCGGGTGCGCCAGCAGCTCGACGACCTCGGCGCCAAGGACACCAAGATCGTGGTCACCTCCGACCTCGACGAGTACGCCATCGCCTCGCTCGCCGCCGCGCCCGTGGACGCGTACGGGGTCGGCACCCAGCTGGTCACCGGCTCGGGGCACCCGACCTGCTCCATGGTCTACAAGCTGGTCGCCCGCGCCGAGTCCGCCGACCCGAAGGCGCCGCTCGTGCCGGTCGCGAAGAAGTCGGTGGGCGGGAAGGCCTCCGTCGGCGGCCGCAAGTGGGCCGCGCGCCGGCTCGACGCGGACGGGGTCGCCGAGGCCGAGGTCGTGGGCCTCGGCGCGGTCCCGGAGGAGCTCGCCGACCGGCAGCTGCTCGTCGAGCTGGTCCGGGGCGGCGAGGTGATCGCCCGCGAGCCGCTGGACACGGTCCGCGAGCGGCACATCGCGGCGCGCGACGCGCTGCCCCTGTCGGCGACCCAGCTCTCGAAGGGCGAGGCCGTCATCCCCACCGAGTACGCCTGAGCACCCGCGGTCACCGGGAGGGGGTCCGTGCCCTCTCCCGCCCGCCCTCTCCCGTTCCGCGAGCCGAGCTTCTACGCTCGTAGTCTCCCAGCAGAAGGACACCGACCATGCGCCGCGCCCTGATCGTCGTAGACGTGCAGAACGACTTCTGCGAGGGCGGCAGCCTCGCCGTGGCGGGAGGTGCCGACGTCGCTGCCGCGATCACGGATCTGATCGGCCAGGCCGGCGGCGGTGGCTACCGGCACGTGGTGGCGACCCGCGACCACCACATCGCGCCGGGCGACCACTTCTCGGAGAACCCGGACTACGTCGCCACCTGGCCCGCGCACTGCGTCGCCGGCACGGAGGGCGTCGGCTTCCACCCGAACTTCGCGCCCGCGGTCGCCTCCGGCGCGATCGACGCCGTGTTCTCGAAGGGGGCCTACTCGGCCGCGTACAGCGGGTTCGAGGGGGCCGACGAGAACGGGGTGCCGCTGGCGGAGTGGCTGCGGGACCGGGAGATCTCCGAGGTCGACGTCGTCGGGATCGCCACGGATCACTGTGTGCGGGCCACGGCGTTGGACGCGGCCCGTGAAGGGTTCCGCACCCATGTGCTGCTCGACCTGACGGCCGGGGTGGCCGCGCCCACGACCGAGGCGGCGCTCGAGGAGCTGCGCCGCGCCGGGGTCGAGCTCACCGGCAAGCCCGTCGTCGCCTAGGGCACCGGGCTCCGCCCCGGACCCCGCTCCTCAAACGCCGGAGGGGCTGGATCTGCCGGACGGGCCGATCTGCGACGGGCCGATCTGCCGGACCCCGCTCGTCAGCCGCCCCACAGGGCTCGGGCGGTCAGCTCGCTATGCCGCCCGCGGGGGCCGTCGGCCGGAAAAGGGCTCGTATCGGGTGCCAGAGCTCGCCCACGGCCGGGTCCGGGGCCGCGCGCCACAGGAGGCCGTCCGGATGGTGCAGGACGGCGGTGATCTCGTCCGGGGTCGGCGGGTGGCTGTTGCCCCGCAGGTAGACCGCGCGCAGGCCCAGATTGCGCAGGCGGGTCAGGGCACGGGCGCGGTTCGCGGCGTGCACCAGGACCCGTACCGCCCCCTCGGCGGCGTCCGGTGCCGGCAAGGTCAGTGCCACCACCACGCTGCCGCCCGGCAGCTTGCAGAACCCTCCTGCGGACATGACTGTCACACCCCCGTGAGACGTAGTGTCAATAAGAAACCCACAGGACGCACCTAAACACGATCGGGGGCGGCCCCCCACCCCCCCCCCCGGCGCCCCCGAGCACGCCCCACCACCGGCGCCCCCCCCCGACCCCCGCCCCCCCCGCCACCCCCCCTGTGTCTTGTTTGAACAAACACACCCCCCCCCCCACCCACACCACCCCCGGCCCCCCCCCCCCTCCCCCCCCGTGCGCGGGGGCGCCCCCCGATACGCGTTTGACCTGCGGTTTTCCTCGTTACTTGACCGAGGGGCCGACCTTCACCGTGATCGAGGAGCCGTCGAGCGGCTGCTTGACGACCGCGATGCGGGTGTTGGTGTCAGTTGTCTGAACACTGCCCGTCGGGTTCTCGGCGTACCAGTAGGTGCCCTTGTGGTCGTCGAAGACCGGGTTGCCGAGCTGCGCCGGGATCTTCTTCTCGACACCCAGGCGGTGCAGCGTCATGCCGGGGACCGGGTACTTGCCGAAGGCGGCGTCGTACGGCGTGATCTTGTTGGTGATCTTGGTCTTGCCGTCGGCCCAGTACATCGGCTTCGCGTGCGCGTCGATCGGCAGGATCAGACCCTTGCCCGGGTGCTGGCCGACGTTGTTGTTGCGCTGCGAGGTGTCCCACTGCCAGATCATCAGGCCGGGACGGTACTGGTAGTGCTCGACCCAGTCGTCCTTCGCGCCGCCGTCACGCCAACCGAAGTTGTACGGGCCGACCTTGAGGGTCTTGTCGTACGAGACGTACTGGCGGTTCTCGGCGATGTAGAACTGCGGGAAGTCGCCGCTGATGGAGGCGCCGACGCGGGAGAAGCCGCGCGCGGTCCAGCCGTTGTCGTCGCCCTCGGCGTCGTCCGAGAAGACGGCCGCGCCGTCCGCCTTGACCGTCAGGTTGTCGGCGGTGAAGCCCATGCCGCCCGCGCCGCCGTCCGTCTTGTAGCGGAAGCGGACGCCGATCTTCTTGCCGGCGAACTCGTCGAGCGGGAAGACCAGGTGCTGGAACTTGGCGGAGTCGCCCGTCAGGGCCGGCTTGTCGCCGCCGTCACGGGTGATGGCCTGACCGTCGGCGGTGCCGTCGATGGTCTGCCAGCTCGCGCCGCCGTCCGTGGACACCTGCGTGTACAGGTAGTCGTAGTCCTTCTCGATGTTCCACCAGCCGTCGAGCTCGAGCGCGGCCTTGGACTTGCCGGTCAGATCGACCGTGCGCTCCAGGGTGTTGTCGAGGTCGTCGCCGTAGTCGGACCACCACTGCTTGGCGCCCTGGGTCGGCTTGACGATGTCGGTGGTGACGTTCTTCTTCGGCAGCTCGACGACGAGCGCCTGCTTCAGCTTGGTGTTGTACTCCGACACACCCAGCTTGTGCGTCGACCTGGTCGCCGCCTTCGCCGTGTCGTAGTTGAGCCAGCCCAGCTGCAGCTTGTCCCAGGCGGTCATGTCGCCCGGCATGTCGCCGATCGAGTCCTTGCCGGTGCCCAGCCAGGAACCGGCCGACATCAGCGACCAGAAGCCGACCGAGTTCTCGCCCGTGTACGTGGTGTCGTACAGGTCGGGCAGGCCCAGGTCGTGGCCGTACTCGTGGGCGAAGACGCCGAGGCCGCCGTTCTCCGGCTGCATCGTGTAGTCGCCGACCCAGATGCCGGTGTCGCCGATCGGGGTGCCGCCGGCCTTGAAGCCCGAGGGGCCCGTGTTGCCGTCGTCACGGCTGTAGGCGTAACCGCGGTGCGCCCACAGGGAGTCGCCGCCCTGCGCGCCGCCGCCGGCCGACCCGTCCTCGCCCGCGTGGACGATCTGGAAGTGGTCGATGTAGCCGTCGGGCTCGTTGAAGTTGCCGTCGTTGTCGTGGTCCGTACGGTCCCACTGGTCGTACTGGGCCATGTCGGCCTTGATGTCGGCGTCGGACTTGCCGGCCGCCTTCTGCTGCGCGACCCAGGCGTTGACGCCGTCGCGGACCAGGTCCTCGACGTTCGGGCAGTTGTCGGCGCCGCAGTAGTTGGAGCCGTAGCGGGCCTCGTTGTACTCGACCTTGACCCAGTCGGAGACCTCGCCGTCGACCGAGTAGCGGCCCGAGGAGGTCTTCTCGTAGTAGGTCTTGAGGGAGTCGACGCCCTTGCCCGTACCGAAGTACAGGTCGCGGAAGTGCTGGGCGTCGTAGTCCTTCTGCCAGGCCGTGCTGTTGTTCTTGGTGCGGTCCGGCTCGGCGATCTGGTTGTGCAGCGGACCGGGCTGGCCCCCGTACTTGGGCTTCAGCTCGTCCGTGTCGTCGTCCTGGCGGTCCACCAGGGTCGTGTTGTCGACCTTGTCGCCGAACTCGGTCAGGATCGTGAAGATCTTGTCCGTGCGCTCGCGGCCCAGCTCGACGTACTTGCCCTTGGAGAGCTCGACGACCTTGGAGCCGTTCTTCTCCCGGACCTTGGACTTGCCCTGGAGCACGTTCTGCAGCGCGGTCTGACGCTGCTGCTCCATCTGCTTGCTGAACGGGCCGTCCATGACGTGGCCCTTGCCCCCGAAGGTCTTCCCGTCGGAGGCCTTGTTCGCGGCGGCCGGGGTGTCGGCCTGGGCGGTCGTCGCCGCTATGGACCCGGTGGCCGCGGTGGCGGCCAGGGTCACGAGCACGGCGGCGGCTCTCAACGCCCGTCTCTTGGTGGTCACTTGAGTGGTCCCCTCCTCCGTGGCACGAGGCCACGTGTCACAAGTGACGCCATTTGACCGGAGGTAGAGGAGAAATAACAGACCTTGACGATGACGTTTGCGTTTCACTATGCAGGGGACGCACTCCGGAATCCGGACAAGACCGCCGATTCCCAGCCGCCACCAACGGGCGCGTCCGAGTGTCCACTTGGCGGACGCGGTGACTCCGTGCGCCCCCTGTGCTCCGGCAGCTACGGCACTGTGGGTTAGGTCATGCTTACCGGCCGTTCCGCTCGGGCACAGTGCGGAATAGGGTGAAGCCGACGGTGTACTCACGGGTACCCACCGACCGGCCCGCGCCCCGCACCCCCGATGTCACGAGGACGGACAACGCCATGCCTCGCCCGACTGTCGCACAGCTCGCCTACGGTTCGGCCACCGTCATCTGCTCCACGATCGCGATGCTGCTGCTGTCACGCACCAGCGCGGGCCCCGGAGTCGGGGTCATCGCCGTGTCGGCGCTCATCCTCGGTGTGTTCGTGGCGATGTCGGTGCCGAAGCCCAAGCCGGCGGCACCCGCCCCGGAGCCCGCTCCGGAGCGCCCCCTGGCCACCACGCTGGCCTCCCCCGCCGCGAGCGGCGCCGCCGAGTCCCCGCGCGAGCCCGTGCGCGAACCGGCGGGCCCGTGAGACACGGACCCGCCGGTTCGTCGTACGCGCACCACCGCGCCGCGCTCAGCCGGTGCTGACCACCACCGTCTTCGCCGCCTTGTCGTGCAGGCCCTGCTTGTAGGGCTTGTCGAAGAAGCTCCAGCCGCCGGAGATGATCAGCCACAGGCAGGCGCAGCAGAAGACGCTGGGCAGCCACAGGACGGCCGCGCGCGCGAGGTTGGTCTGCACGCTCGGCGTCGCCCCGTCGGAGAGGTTGGCCACGCGCAGCTTCATCAGCTTCTTGCCGAGGGTCTGCCCGGTGCGCGAGGTCAGGAACGTGTCGTACCCGATGTAGAGCACGGCGGCGAGCAGCGAGGAGCCGAACTGCTTGCCGTACTCGATCTTGTCGGGATCGGTCTCGTACTCGGCGATCCCGAAGGCCCACGCGAGCAGCGCGGCGACGGCCCCGACGAGGATCAGGTCGATGATGCGGGCCAGCACCCGCTTGCCGCTGTCGGCGAGCGGCGGCATCCCGGCGAGCGGGTCCCCGGTGCCGTAGCCGCCGCCGTAGGGGTCACCGCCGTAGGGCGGGGGCGTACCACCGCCGTAGGGAGGTGGGGTACCGCCGCCGTACGGGGGCTGGTCCCCGCCGCCGTAGGGGTTCTGCGGTGAGTCGTACGGGTTCTGGCCCCCGCCGCCCGGTGGGGGTGGCGGGTTCTGCGAACTGCCGTACGGCGAGCCGCCTCCCGGGGGGTTCTCCGGCGGCGGCTTGCGGAACGGGTCGTCGTCCGGCGGGCTGCCGGATCCGTCGGGGGGCGGTTCGGTGCTCATGGCCCGAGTGGACCGCGAAGCCCGGCGCCCCGCATCCGGCGGGCCGCCGGACGGATGACCCCGCCCTAGCCGGCCACGAAGGTACCGGCCGCCTTGTCGTGCAGGCACTGGCGCCACGGGCGGTCGAACGCGCCCCACAGGACGCCGAGGACACCGATGGCGAGCAGACCGGGGACGCTGTACACGAGCCAGCGGCGCAGGGCCGCGCCGAAGCTCGGGGAGTCGTTGCCCTCGATCTCGCGCACGCTCAGGCCCATCAGCTTCTTGCCCAGGGTCCGGCCCCACTTGGCGGTCGGCAGCGCCTCGTAGAGGACACCGGCGACGAGGAGCACGGCGAGGACGATGCCGAGGTAGGTGCCGGTCGTGCCGTCGAGCAGCCAGACGGTGACCTGGCGGCCGGAGGCCTTCGCCTCGTCGATCTTGCCGTTGACGTGGTCGAGGGCCTTGGTGCCGAGCGGGACGGCGGCGACCGCGGTGACCGCGCCGACGACGAGCGAGTCGATCAGCCGGGCCACGAACCGCTTGCCGAGCCCCGCCGGGCGGGCGGCCGCGGCGGCCTGCGCGGCCGCGAGGAACGGGTCCTCGGCGACCGGCTTGAACGGCGTGACGGGCGCGCCCTCCGCCTCCTGGCCCGGCGTCGCCAGGTGGTGCACCTGCTGCGCCCAGGACGGCGAACCGCCGCCGGGGCCCTGGGTGACCGGGCCGGGAGCGGCCTGCTGCGGGTAGCCGTAGCCGGACTGGGGCTGCTGGGGCTGCTGGGGCTGGGGGTAGCCGTAGCCGGGGCCCTGCGGGGTGACGGGCGGCTGCGGGGCCGGGGCGGGTGCGGGCGCCGGAGCCGGGGTGGGCGCCGCGGGCGGGGCTGCCTGGGCGCCGACGCGGGGGTCGGCAGGGGCGGAGCGCGGGCCCTGAGGGTCCGTCGGCTCGGACGCGGGGGCCTGCTGCGGCACGGCGCGGATGGTCATGGTGCCGTCGGTGCGCGGGGGCCGCTGCTCGGGCCCGGGGCGCACGGCGCGGATCGCGACGGTGCCGTCGGCGGGCGCGGGCGTGGGAGTGGGAGTGGGCGCCTGCGGGGCCGCGGGCGGCTCCTCGGCCGGCTCCTTCGAGCCCCAGGACACCCGGCGGTCCTGCTCGCCGCCGAACCCGGCCTGGCGGGCGGCGTCGGCCTGCCAGGCGGACGCCGGTTCCTGCGCTACGGGGCCGGGTGCGGGGACCTGAGGGGAGGCGGTCGTCTCGGGACCGCGCTCCGTACGCACGGAGGGCTCCTCGTCGAGGAAGACGGGGCCGGTCTCCTCGGCGGGCGCGGGCTCCGCCGCGGCGGGCGCGGGGGCCTGCGCGGAGGCGGCACCGGCGGGGGCCGGCAGGGGCTCGCCGTCGGACGGGGCGGGGCGGCTGGTGCCGGGGACCCAGGCGGCCCCGTTCCAGTACCGGACATATCCGGGAATGGACGGGTCGGGGTAGTAGCCTTCGCGGGGCCTGTCGTCGCCGGGGGCCGGGGTTGGGGCGCTCATGTCCGTCGTCCCGTATCTGCTCGGGGGTCTTGTTGTGGCCTCCACATCTATCAGACCGCCGCCTCCGCCCGTGCCGCTCCGCCGGTACCGACCCCCTTACGGGAGGTCGCGGAGGGCCGGTCCGGGCCCCGGAAAAAACTTCTGAGAAAACTTCGAGAAGTCGCGTAATGCCGAGCCCACCTCGCGCTCTCACCTTGCACGGGCCCACCCGAGGGCCCTTCGCGAGGAAAGGAAGCGCACGCCATGTACACCACCGTGGAACGTGAACTCGAGCTCAGGCTGGTGCTCTCGCCGGAGCGCAGCATCCCCGTCCCGGCCCGCCTCACCTACCGTTCGGACGACCCCTTCGCCGTCCACATCGCCTTCCACATCGGCTCGGAGCACCCGGTCAACTGGACGTTCGCGCGCGAGCTGCTCGTCGAGGGTGTCTTCCGGCCGTGCGGGCACGGCGACGTGCGGGTGTGGCCGACGAAGGTAGAGGGGCGCAGCGTCGTGCTGATGGCGCTGAGCTCCCCCGACGGCGACGCGCTCCTCGAAGCGCCCGCCGCGCAGGTGTCGGCCTGGCTGGAGCGGACCCTGCGGGTGGTTCCTCCGGGCTCTGAGGCCGAGCGGCTCGGCATCGACGACGGCCTCGCCGAGCTGCTCGCGCCCCTGATGGCCGACGACCTGTACCTGCGCGACCCGTGGCCGTCGGACGAGTCGTCGTCCGACGAGCGGTGAGCGGCGGGCAACGGGGGCACGTCCGGGAACCGATATCCGGACCCGGCGGCGCCGGGTCCGGATCACAGAGTGCGCGCGGGAGCGCTCAGAACAGCTTGCCGGGGTTGAGGATGCCCAGCGGGTCGAAGGCCGCCTTCACCGCCTGCTGGACCTCGACCCCGACAGGCCCGAGCTCGCGCGCCAGCCACTCCTTCTTCAGTACGCCGACGCCGTGTTCGCCGGTGATGGTGCCGCCGAGCTGCAGACCGAGGGCCATGATCTCGTCGAAGGACTCGCGGGCGCGGCGGCCCTCGTCGGCGTCCTGTGCGTCGAAGCAGACGGTGGGATGGGTGTTGCCGTCGCCCGCGTGCGCGCAGACACCGATGGTCAGCGCGTACTTCTCGGCGATCCGCTCGACACCGGCGAGCATCTCGGCGAGCCGGGTGCGGGGCACGCACACGTCGTCGATCATCGTCGTGCCCTTGACCGCTTCGAGGGCGGTCAGCGACAGGCGGCGGGCCTGGAGCAGCAGTTCGGACTCGGCGGCGTCCTCGGCGGGGACGACCTGGGTGGCGCCCGCGGCCTCGCAGAGCGCTCCGACGGCGGCCAGATCGGCGGCCGGGTCCAGGGTGTCGAAGGCGCACAGGAGCAGCGCCTCGGTGGTCTCGGGCAGACCCATCTGGGCGAGGTCGTTGACCGCCTTGACCGTCGTACGGTCCATCAGTTCGAGCAGGGACGGGACGTGCCCGTCGGCCATGATCTTGCAGACGGCGTCGCAGGCGGCGTCCGTCGACGCGAACTCGGCGGCGAGGACCAGCTGCTGCGGCGGCTGCGGCTTGAGCGCGAGGGTCGCGCCGACCACGATGCCGAGGCTGCCCTCGGAGCCGACGAACAGCCGCGTCAGGTCGTAGCCGGCGACGCCCTTGGCCGTGCGCCGGCCGGTGGAGAGCAGGCGCCCGTCGGCGAGGACGACGTCGAGGCCGAGCACGTACTCGGCCGTCACCCCGTACTTCACACAGCACAGGCCGCCCGAGGCCGTGCCGATGTTGCCGCCGATGGTGCACATCTCCCAGCTGGAGGGGTCCGGCGGGTAGTAGAGGCCGTGCTCGTTCACCGCGCGGGAGAGCGTGGCGTTGACGACGCCCGGCTCGACGACCGCGATCCGGTCGACGACGTCGATCTCCAGGATCCGGTCCATCTTGACCAGGGACAGCACGATGCAGCCGTCGGAGGCGTTCGCGCCGCCCGACAGGCCCGTGCGGGCGCCCTGCGGGACGACCGGGACCCGCAGCGCCGTGGCGGTGCGCATGACGTGCTGGACCTGTTCGACCGTGCGCGGCAGGACGACGACGGCCGGGGCGCCCGCGTCGCAGAAGCTCGCCATGTCGTTCGCGTACGCGCTCGTGATGTCGGGGTCGACGATGACCGACCCGGCCGGCAGGGCTTCCTGAAGTCGTTCGACAAGTGTGCTGGTCATGTCCTCAGCGTGGCACTCGGGGCCACGTGTGTGAACCGAATGAGCGACGCCCTCCCGCCAGGCGGAATGTTGCCGTGATGCGCTCTTCGTATTGACCCAATGTGTGCCCTATGGAGACCCTCGAGAACTCCGGGAACGCCACGGGTTCGGCGCACGACGAGACCGGCGCGGGCGACGGGAGCGGCGGGCCCGAAGCCTGGAACCATCCGCCGCGCGGCCGTTCGCGCACGGTGCGGCGGGCCCTGATCGGCGCGGGCGCCGCCGTCGCCGGGTGCGCGGTGCTCGGCGGAGTGCTCGTGCTGCTGCCCGGCGAGGAGACGCCCCGGGCGGGGGCGCTGCCCGGTCCGGCCGGGCGCGCGGCGATCGCGGCCGCCGTCGGGGCGCCCGCCGCGCTGCCCGACCTCACGGCGCTGATCCGCGAACGCGAGGCCGGGGTCCGGGAGCATCCGCGCGACGACGGGGCGCTCGCCGAACTCGGCGCCGCGTACGTGGAGCGCGGCACCCGCACCGCGCGGACGGCCGACTTCCCGCGCGCCGAACGAGCGTTGCGCGATTCGCTGCGGGCGCGGCCGAACGGGAACGCGGCGGCGCTCGACGGGCTCGCCGCGCTGGCCGTCGCGCGCGGCGACTGGCCCGGGGCCCGCGCCTTCGGCGAACGGGCGCGGAAGCTGGCGCCGCGCCGCTGGTCCTCGTACGCGTATCTGGTCGATGCCTATCAGGGGCTCGGCAACGGCAAGGCGGCCGGGAAGAACCTGGAGAAGCTGACCGAACTGGCCTCGGGGACGGCCGTCACGCTGCGCACCGTCGCGGTGTACCGGGACCGGGGCTGGCGGGAGGACGCCGAGGCGGTGCTGTCCGACGCGGTGGCCCGTGCGGGGACGCCCGCGGAGCAGGCCGCGCTGCTGGCCCGCGGGGGCGACCTGGCCTGGGAGCGGGGGGACGCGGCGGGGGCGCTGCGGCACTTCGACGCGGCGCTCGGCGCCGATCCGGACAGCGCCGCCGCGCTCGCCGGGCGGGGGCGTGCGCTCACCTCGCTGGGGCGGTCCTCGGAGGCGCTGCGGGCGTACCGGCGGGCGATCGAGCTGCGGCCCGCGCCCGCGTACGTGCTGGAACTGGGCGAGCTGTACGAGTCGCTGGGGATGGCCGACGCGGCCCGCACGGAGTACGACGCGCTGCGGCAGCGCGGGGCGGGTGAGGTGGACGTGGTGGTGCTCGGGCGGCTGGAGGCCGATCACGGGGACGCGGGGGCGGCCGTGTCGCGGCTGCGGGCGGAGTGGAAGCGGGCGCCGAGCGTGGGGGTCGCGGATGCGCTCGGGTGGGCGTTGCACCGGGCCGGGGACGACCGGGAGGCGCTGGGGTATCTGCGGCGGGCCACGGATCGGCAGAAGGCCGGTACGGTGCGGGTCGCCGGGTTCATGTATCACCGGGGCGTGGTGGAACGGGAGTTGGACCTCGCCGGTCCCGCCCGGCGTCATCTCGGCGAGGCCCTCCGGATCAACCCGGCGTTCTCCCCCCTGCACGCGCCCCGCGCCCGCGCGGCCCTCGACTCCCTCGGCGAGCCGGACGAAGGCGGGCCCGCCCAGATGTGGGCCCCCAAGCGCCGTTAGCCTCCGGCGAGCGGGGCGACTGCGGCTCCGGTGGGGGCTGGTCGCGCAGTTCCCCGCGCCCCTGAAATGCAGACCCTCCGGGTCGCATTTCCCCGATTGAGGTGCGGGGTGCCTGTCGTCGGGGGAAGGCGCGGCGAAGCCGCTGCCCTTCAGGGGCGCGGGGAACTGCGCGAGCAACCGCGACGGCGCTGCAGTCGAGGGACGGCCCGCGCGGGGCACACGCGATGCCCCCACCCGACCCGCGGTCAGACGACGGCCGTGCCGATCAGCCCGTTCCGGGTCACCAAGGACACCAGCTCCGGCTCGGTCAGAGCTTCCGTGCCGGCGGGGCGGCGTGGGAGGACCATGTAGCGGGTCTCCGCGCTGGAGTCCCAGACGCGTACCGAGACCTCCGGGGCCAGCTCGACCCCGAACTCCGCGAGCACCGCCAGAGGTTCCCGCACCACGCGCGAGCGATACGCCTCACTCTTGTACCAGCCCGGCGAGGGCCCGAGCAGCCGCAGCGGATAGCAGGAGCACAGCGTGCAGACGACCACGTTGTGGACGGACTCCGTGTTCTCGGCTACCCGCAGCCGCTGCGGCTGCACCCCGCCCGAGCTGAATCCGAGCTCGGCGACGGCGGCGGAACCGTCCGCCAGGAGCCGCGCCTTGAAGTCGGGGTCGGTCCAGGCGCGGGCCACGACCTTCGCCCCGTTCAGCGGCGAGGCCCCGGACAGGAAGCCGTCGATGACCTCGTCGACGGTGTCGCCGCCGACGATGCCCTTCTCCTCCAGCAGGGTCTCCAGGCGCCGTACCTGACGGGAGATCACCGCGTCGTCGTGGTCACCGGACATCGGCTGCCTCCAGGTAGCTCTGCGACAGGTCGAGGACGACTTCGTGGTCGCCCTCGCCCCACAGCTCGCGCGCGCTGAACCGCACGGCGTAGATCATCTCGACGGGGGCGTCGTCGCGCCCCTGGGAGCGGACGTCGGCGAGCGGAGCGAACCCCTCGGGCTCGACGACGACGCCGAGCTTGCCGCGGGCGTAGCGCGGCAGCCGGGTGTGGTGGACCGGGTCGTGGCCGTACGTACGGACGAGGTCGCCCGGGGCGAACACGGCGGTGGTGTCAGGCATGGTCCAGCGCCCCCGGCTCGATGACGCCCTTGCGCTCCAGGAGCGTGCGGATCGCGTGGAACCAGCGCTCGTAGTACGAGGCCGCGAGGTACTCCTGCGGCGGCATCGTCTCGATCGCGTCCCGGAACTCGTCGAGGTTGAACACCTTCTTCACGAGCAGCGCGCGCTGGAGCGCGAAGACGCGCGCCTCCCAGTCCGCGTGGAAGGGTGAGGCGGCGGAGGGGGGGGCGCTGGAGACGCAACCCTGCAATACCCCGAACTAGGTGTTACAGGCCCATCGGGCCCACAA
>NZ_JBHYTK010000124.1:18328-25093 GCF_042749255.1 Streptomyces sp. NPDC059524
CCACAACGCCGCCCCCGGCCGCCGATCCTGCTGCGCTTGCTTTTGTGGTTATGACCTCAGAGTCGCGTGGGTGGCGTGAGACGGCTCCCCCCACCCCCCCCCCCCCCTGCCGGGGTGCTGGGGTCGGGGTTCGTGGTTGTTGACTAACCCCCCCAACCCTGTCATTCCGCCTACGTCGTTGATCCTGGCCATGCGGCCAGACTACGAGCGGGTCCTACAGATTGCCGCGCTTTTCCTGCTCGCGCTCGATCGCCTCGAACAGGGCCTTGAAGTTGCCCTTGCCGAAGCCCATGGAGCCGTGGCGCTCGATCATCTCGAAGAAGACGGTCGGGCGGTCCTGGACCGGCTTGGTGAAGATCTGCAGCAGGTAGCCGTCCTCGTCGCGGTCGACGAGGATCTTCTGCTCGCGCAGGGTCTCGACGGGGACGCGGGTCTCGCCGGCCCACTCGCCGAGGGTGTCGTAGTAGGAGTCCGGGGTGTCGAGGAACTGGACGCCGGCCGCGCGCATGGCCCGTACGGACGCGACGATGTCGTTCGTGGCGAGGGCGATGTGCTGGACGCCGGCGCCGCCGTAGAACTCCAGGTACTCGTCGATCTGGGACTTCTTCTTGGCGACGGCCGGCTCGTTGATCGGGAACTTGACCTTGAGCGTGCCGTCGGCGACGACCTTGGACATCAGCGCGCTGTACTCGGTCGCGATGTCGTCGCCCACGAACTCCTTCATGTTCGTGAAGCCCATGACCTTGTTGTAGAACGCCACCCACTCGTTCATGCGGCCGAGTTCGACGTTGCCGACGCAGTGGTCGATGGCCTGGAAGGTGCGCTTGGCCGGGGGCTCGACCATCGGGTCGGCGGCCTCGAAGCCGGGCAGGTACGGGCCGTCGTAGCCGCTGCGCTCGACGAGGGTGTGGCGGGTCTTGCCGTACGTGGCGATGGCCGCGCGCACGACGGTGCCGTGCTCGTCCTTCGTCTCGTAAGGCTCCGTCAGGCCGCGGGCGCCGTGCTCGGTGGCGTACGCGTAGGCGGCGCGCGCGTCGGGCACCTCGATGGCGAGGTCGACGACGCCGTCGCCGTGCTCCGCCACGTGCTCCGCGAGGAAGTGGCCCCAGTCGGTGGAGGCCTTGATGACGGAGGTGAACACGAAGCGGGCGGAGCCGTTCGTCAGGACGTAGGAGGCGGTCTCGCGGCTGCCGTTCTCCGGTCCGGAGTAGGCGACCAGCTTCATGCCGAAGGCCGTCGAGTAGTAGTGCGCGGCCTGCTTGGCGTTGCCCACGGCGAAGACGACCGCGTCCATCCCCTTGACCGGGAAGGGGTCGGCCTGCCGGGCGGTGTCGGGGGTGTGGTCTGTGGTCTGCGTCATACGGGGAGGCTCTCGCCGTTCCACAAGGTGCGCAATAGTTTGCGTATTCGCTGGGCAATCTGACCAGTGCCGGGTCCGTTTCTGCGGGCTGTGTGTACAGGATGACCACCCTGGAGGGACGCATGGCGATCGATCATCTGGACGGCCGGATCATCCTGCTGCTCGCGCGGGAGCCGCGGATCGGCGTGCTGGAGATGTCGCGGCGGCTCGGCGTCGCGCGCGGCACGGTGCAGGCCCGGCTCGACCGGCTTCAGTCGAATGGAGTCATCCGCGGCTTCGGCCCCCAGGTGGACCCGGCGGCGCTCGGCTACCCGGTCACCGCGTTCGCCACGCTGCAGATCAGGCAGGGCCAAGGAGCCGACGTCAGGGCCCATTTGGCGACCGTGCCCGAGGTCCTGGAACTGCACACGACGACGGGCAGCGGCGACATGCTGTGCCGGCTGGTGGCCCGCTCGAACGCGGATCTCCAACGGGTGATCGACCTGGTCGTCGGTTTTGATGGCATCGTCCGGGCTTCCACGGCGATCGTCATGGAAAATCCCGTTCCGCTGCGGATCATCCCGCTGGTGGAGCAGGCGTCGGGAGATTCCTGACGGTTACGAGCACGGCCCGGCGGTGAGGCGCGATGGACGTGCGGGTGTCGGGCTTCCGGGACCGCTTCCCGGACTGCTTCCGGGACTGCTTGCGGGACTGCTTCCGGGAGGGCCGATGAACTTCTGGGACTACCTGGTCAACCGGCACCAGCAGCTGCTCGCCGACGCGGCGCAGCACGCCAGCGCCGTCTTCCAGTGCATGGTGGTCGCCACCGTGATCGGCGTCCTCATCGGCGTCCTCACCTACCGCAGCGAATGGGGCGGGAACCTGGCGACGACCGCCACCTCCACCATCCTGACGATCCCGTCGCTCGCCATGATCGGTCTGCTCATCCCGATCGTCGGCCTCGGCGTCGCCCCGACCGTCATCGCGCTGACCCTGTACGGGCTGCTGCCGATCGTGCGCAACTCGATCGTGGGCCTGCGCGGCGTCGACCCCTCGCTGATCGACGCGGCGAAGGGCATCGGGATGTCGCGTCTCGCCCGGCTCGTCAAGGTCGAGCTGCCGCTGGCCTGGCCGCCCATCCTCACCGGGATCCGGGTCTCCACCCAGATGCTGATGGGCATCGCGGCCATCGCCGCCTACGCCTCGGGCCCCGGCCTCGGCAACGAGATCTTCCGCGGCATCGCCTCGCTGGGCAGCAAGAACGCGCTCAACCAGGTGCTCGCGGGCACCCTCGGCATCATCATCCTCGCCCTGCTGTTCGACGCCGCGTACGTCCTCATCGGACGGCTGACCATCCCGAGGGGGATCCGTGTCTGACACCACGACCGAGACCGCGCAGCCACAGACCTCCGGGGCCAGCATCGAGCTGGAGAACCTCACCAAGCGCTACCCCGGCTCGGCCGAACCGGCCGTGGACAGCGTGAACATGGAGATCAAGGCGGGCGAGCTGATCATCTTCGTCGGCCCCTCGGGCTGCGGGAAGTCGACGACCCTCAAGATGATCAACCGGCTGATCGAGCCGACCGGCGGCCGCATCCGCATCGGCGGCGAGGACGTCACGGACATGGACCCGGTCAAGCTGCGCCGCAAGGTCGGCTACGCGATCCAGTCCTCGGGCCTGTTCCCGCACATGACCGTCGCCCAGAACATCGGGCTCGTGCCGAAGATGGTCGGCTGGTCCAAGTCGAAGATCAAGTCACGGGTCGAGGAGATGCTGGACCTCGTGGGGCTCGACCCCGCCGAGTTCCACGGCCGCTACCCGCGCCAGCTCTCCGGCGGCCAGCAGCAGCGCGTCGGCGTGGCCCGGGCGCTCGCCGCCGACCCGCCCGTGCTGCTGATGGACGAGCCGTTCGGCGCCGTCGACCCGATCACCCGCGACCACCTCCAGGACGAGCTGATCCGGCTCCAGCACGAGCTGCACAAGACGATCGTCTTCGTCACCCACGACTTCGACGAGGCGATCAAGCTCGGCGACCGGATCGCGGTGCTCCGCGAGAAGTCGCACATCGCGCAGTTCGACACCCCCGAGGCGATCCTCACCAACCCGGCCGACGACTTCGTCTCCGGCTTCGTCGGCGCGGGCGCCGCCCTCAAGCGCCTCAACCTGACCCGCGTCCGCGACGTCGAGGTGACCGACTACCCCACCGTCCAGGTCGACGACCCGCTCCAGGAGATCTTCAACAAGCTCCGCGCGGCGGGGACGAACGAGCTGCTGCTGCTCGACAAGCGCCGCCGCCCCTACAAGTGGCTGCGGCGCGGCGACCTGATGCGCGCCAAGGGCTCCCTGGCCCGCGCCGGCACCCTGGTCCACGACACGGTGACCTGGGACGCGACCCTGCGCGACGCGCTGGAGGCCGTCCTGACGGACAACGCGGGCCGGGTCGCGGTGACCGGCCGGCGCGGCGAGTACGAGGGCGTCGTCGACATGGAGACGCTCATGAACTCGGTGCACGAACTCCTGGAGGCCGACCGCCTCGAGGCCGTCGAGCACCAGCACGAGCTGGAGGAGCACCGCGCCCAGCAGACCCACCAGGAGCAGGAGGGCGCGACGGCCGCGGAGGGGGAGGCGAAGGCGTGAGCAGTCCCCGCAAGCAGGACGCGGCCCGCCCCGAGGGCGAGCACGAGGTCAAGGGCCTCGCGTTCCGCGACGACGGCGAGGCCGAGCAGGAGGCCCAGCCGCCCGCTCCCCGGCCGGCCCGCCGGATCACCTGGCAGAAGCTGACGTTCCTGCCGGCCGTGCTGATCGTGGTCCTCCTCGCGACCTGGCTGTGGTTCGCGAACGCGGACCTCGACCCGATCTCCGAGAACGCGCTCTCCAACGGCCAGGTGTGGAAGGCGCTGCGCCAGCACATCAGCCTCACCGTGATCTCCACGTTCTTCGTGCTGATCATCGCGATCCCGCTGGGCATCCTGCTGACCCGCAAGATGTTCCGCAAGGCCACCCCGGTCGCCCTGGCCATCGCGAACATGGGGCAGGCCACCCCGGCGATCGGCCTGCTCGCCCTGCTCGTCATCTGGATCGGCATCGGCGAGAAGTCGGCCCTGATCGGCATCATCATCTACGCGATCCTGCCGGTGCTCTCCAACACGATCGCGGGCCTGAAGGCGAACGACCCGACGCTCCTCGAAGCGGCCCGCGGCATCGGCATGTCGCCGCTCGGTGTCCTCTCCAAGGTCGAACTCCCGCTGGCCGTACCGCTGATCCTGGCCGGAGTGCGCACGGCGCTCGTCCTCAACGTCGGCACCGCGACGCTCGCCACGTTCGGCGGCGGCGGCGGGCTCGGCGTCCTGATCACCACCGGCATCACCAATCAGCGCATGCCGGTCCTGATGCTCGGCTCGATCCTGACGATCGCGCTCGCGCTGCTCGTGGACTGGCTGGCGTCCCTGGCCGAGCTCCTGCTGCGGCCGCGCGGTCTGGAGGTGCGCTCATGAGGTACCGCGTACGGGTGGCCGCGGCGGCACTGTCCGGTCTGACCCTGCTGGCCGGGCTCTCGGGCTGCGGGCTCACCAGTGGCAGCCCGCTCGTCGACGACGTGCACCCGGGCTCGGTCGGTCAGGGCGAGCCGCTGAAGGGCGCCGACATCACCGTCGCGTCCAAGGAGTTCACCGAGCAGCTGATCCTCGGCGCGATCATGGGCATCGCGTTCAAGGCCGCCGGCGCCGACGTCCTCGACCGGACCGGCATCCAGGGTTCCATCGGCGCCCGCGAGGCCATCAAGTCCGGTGACGCGGACGCCATGTACGACTACACCGGCACCGGCTGGATCACGTATCTCGGCCACTCCACGCCCATCCCCGACCCGCAGGAGCAGTGGGAGGCGGTGCGTGACGCCGACGCGAAGAACGGCGTCACCTGGCTGCCCAAGGCCGCGCTCAACAACACGTACGCGCTCGCCATGAACCAGGCCAACTACAAGAAGTACGGCACCAAGACGCTCTCCGACGTCGCGGCGCTCGCCGAGAAGGACCCGGGCGCGGTGACCCTGTGCGTGGAGAGCGAGTTCGCCAACCGGGCCGACGGGCTGCCCGGCATGGAGAAGAAGTACGGGATGAAGCTGCCGGCCAAGAACATCACGCAGATGGACACCGGCATCATCTACACGCAGGCCGCCAAGGGCACCTGCACGTACGGCGAGGTCTTCACCACCGACGGCCGCATCAAGGCCATGCACCTCACGGTGATGGACGACGACAAGAAGTTCTTCCCGAACTACAACGCGTCCCCGGTGATCAACAGCAAGGCGCTGAAGAAGTACCCGAAGATGGCCGAGGTCATCGAGCCGATCACCAAGAAGCTGAACAACACCGTCGCCCAGGACCTCAACTCCAAGGTCGACGTCGACGGCCAGGACCCGCACGACGTGGCGAAGGACTGGCTGGTGCAGGAGGGCTTCGTCAAGGAGTGACCCGGCCCGCCCGGCACCGGGTCAGCACTTCGGCACCGTGCCGGAGCCCTTCTTGAAGTCCGTCAGATCGGTGACCGCGCCCTTGAGCGTGGTCACCGGGATCAGCCGCATCGACTTCGGCGCCGACGCCTTCGCGTCCCGGCACTCCGCCTTCGGCACGAGGAAGACGGTCGCCCCGTCGCGGTGGGCGGCCTGCACCTTGAGCGAGACGCCGCCGACCGCGCCGACCCGGCCGCTGTCGTCGATCGTGCCGGTGCCCGCGATCGACTTCCCGCCGGTCAGGTCGCCGCCCGCGCCGTCGCCGTCGAGCAGGTCGACGATGCCGAGCGAGAACAGCAGGCCCGCGCTGGGCCCGCCGACGTCGCCAAGCTGCAGCGACACCTTCACCTTGCCGGAGTCCTCGCCGAGGTAGTCGAGCGCTGCCTCGGTCGCGGCGTCCTGCGAGCCCTTCATCTCCTGCTGGTTGTGCTGCTCGATCTCCTTGGTGGAGTCGCCCTCCGGGTACACGGCGTCCTTCGGCATCACCGCGCGGTCGTCGCGGAACCAGGCGTCGAGCAGGCCGCCCAGGTGCAGCGTGGCGTCCGGCCCCGTCGCGAGGATCGTCACCGCGCGCAGCTGACCGCCCGTGTCCCGGGTGGGGGCGCCGCTCACCTCGATGACGGGTTTGCCCCCGGCCTCCCCCAGCACGTTCGTCGTCGGCCCGGGCTGCGCCACGGCGAAGGGCAGTGGGGCGAAGATCGCGGTCGCCAGCAGTGCGGCGAAGGGGAGCGCGCAGAGGGCGAGGCGGGTGTTGCTGCTGAGGCGATTGAACACGCAGCCAATGTATCGGGCGGGTCTTCGTCCGCGGCTCCGGTGGGGGCTGGCCGCGCAGTTCCCCGCGCCCCTGAAATGCAGACCCTTCGGGTCGCATTTCCCCGATCAAGGTGCGGGGTGCCTTTGTCGGGGGAAGGCGCGGCG
>NZ_JBHYTK010000125.1:0-25012 GCF_042749255.1 Streptomyces sp. NPDC059524
CTGGAGATGCGCACTTCGTGCGCCATCTCCATCGGGCGGTCACCTGTCGGGGAAATGCGACGCGAAGCGTCTGCATTTCAGGGGCGCGGGGAACTGCGCGGCCAGCCCCCACCGGCCCGCGGACCGCGACGCGAGAGCTCAGCCCCCGAGGAGATCGGAGACCCGCGCCTCACCCTCCCGGTAGCGACGCGCGATCTCACCGCTGCAGTCGTCGGCGACCCGCTGCAGGACCTGCCGGCGCCGCGACACCTGCTGCTCGAACCGGACGAGCCGCCCCAGCCCCGCATCCAGCTCCGCATCCGTCCGCGCCCCGAGATCCGACAGCTCGACCTCCGCGAGCATCCCCTCGGCCAGCGACCGGAACTCCTCGCTGTGCGGCGTGCCCAGCGTGACGTGCCGGGCCGAGGAGCGCTGCCCCGTCGGCTGGTCCCGCAGGATCTCGGAGAGCCGGTCCACGACCGGGGACTCCGGGTCGTGGCGCCGGGCCAGCTCGGCCCGCAGGATGTCGATCCGGCCCTGCAGCAGCCGCCGTACGTACGACAGGTCGGCCTCGTCGCGCTGGGAGTCGCGCCGCACCGCCCGCAGTTCGGCGAGGCTCAGCGCGGGCAGGTCGGGTGCGGGGGCGGCGGGCAGCGCGGGGCTGTCGACGCGCTGCACCGGCGTCCGGGAGAGACCGGGAAGCCCCGTGCTCGGCGTGTGGTTCATGGGATGCGCGTGCGTATCCATGGGCTGTGTACCGTCCCCTCGACCGGACCGACGCCGTGCGCCCCTGGCGCACCACGTGGAAGCATCGTGCCACTCCGGGTGGCCGCTTCGCGCGCGTTGCCCCATATAGGCCCCGGATGGGGGGTTCGGGAGGGCGCCCGAACGGGTAGGCGCGGCACGGCATGATGACCGTATGCGTGCAGTGGTGCAGAGAGTGGACGGCGCGAGCGTCGTCGTGGGAGACGAGACGGTCGGCGAGATCAAGGGCGAGGGCCTGTGCGTCCTCGTCGGGGTCACGCACGAGGACACGAAGGAGAAGGCGGCCCAGCTGGCCCGCAAGCTCTGGTCGATCCGGATGCTCGGCGACGAGAAGTCGTGCAGCGACATCGACGCGCCGCTGCTGGTGATCAGCCAGTTCACGCTCTACGGGGACGCCCGCAAGGGCCGCCGGCCCACCTGGAACGCGGCGGCGCCCGGCCCGGTCGCCGAGCCGCTGGTCGACGAGGTCGTGGCGCAGCTGCGGGCGCTGGGCGCGACCGTGGCGACGGGCCGGTTCGGGGCGCAGATGCGGGTGTCCCTGACGAACGACGGCCCGTTCACCGTCCTGCTGGAGATGTAGGGCTACGGCTCGACGACGACTTCCTGGGCGGCGGCCGTGGTCTCCGCGATCAGCTCCGCGTCGACCGGCACGTTCCGCTTCACCAGGGCGAGGGCGATGGGGCCCAGTTCGTGGTGGCGGGCCGAGGTGGTGACGAAGCCGATCTTCCGGCCCTCGGGGCCGTCCGCCGCGAGCCGTACCTCGGCGCCGTGCGGCGGCAGGTGCACCTCGCTGCCGTCGAGGTGCAGGAAGACGAGGCGCCGCGGCGGCTTGCCCAGGTTCTGGACGCGGGCGACGGTCTCCTGCCCCCGGTAGCAGCCCTTCTGGAGGTGGACGGCGGAACCGATCCAGCCCAGCTCGTGCGGGATGGTGCGGTGGTCGGTCTCCAGGCCGAGCCGGGGCCGGTGCTGCTCGACGCGCAGCGCCTCGTAGGCGAGCAGGCCGACCGCCGGGCCGTTCTGCTCCGCGTACGACTCCAGGTCGGCGCGCGGCAGGAACAGGTCGCGGCCGTACGCCGTCTCGCGCACCGCCACCCCGTCCGGCACCGGGGCGATGGAGCCGGCGGGCAGGTGGACGACGGCGAACTCGTCGGTGCGGTCGGCGACCTCGACCCGGTAGAAGAACTTCATCGACTCCAGGTATGCGAGGAGCTCCTCGCGCGTGCCGGGCTCGATGTGCGCCCAGGTCGTCGTGCCGTCGTCGACGAGGTAGAGGGCGTGCTCGATGTGTCCGTTCGCGGACAGGATCAGGGCCTCGGTGGCCTGGCCCGGGGGCAGGTCGCTGACGTGCTGGGTGAGCAGCAGGTGCAGCCAGCTCAGCCGGTCCTCGCCGGTCACGGTGAGGACGCCGCGGTGCGAGAGGTCGACGACGCCCCGGCCGTCGGCGAGGGCCCGCTGCTCGCGGAACAGATCGCCGTAGTGGGCGGCGACACCTTCGTCCCGGCCCTCGCCGGGAACGGCGCCGGGCAGGGTCAGCAGGGGGCTGCTCGTGGAATGTCGCTGCATGGTCACACAGACTACGACGACGGCCCGGACCCGCTTATTCCTGCGGGTCCTCCCCCGGATCCGGGGCGGAGGCGCGGGCCGCGCAGTCCCGGCAGCGGCCGAAGATCGCGAAGTGCTTCAGGTCGGTGTCGAAGCCGTGCTCGGCGCGCAGCTTCGCGGTGAAGTCCTGGGCCGCGTCGACGTCGACCTCGATCACGTTCGTACAGTCGCGGCACACGAGGTGGATGTGGTGGTGGCGGTCGGCCAGGTGATAGGTGGGGGCGCCGTGCCCGAGGTGGGCGTGGCTGACCAGGCCGAGCTCCTCCAGGAGCTCCAGGGTCCGGTAGACCGTCGAGATGTTGATCCCCGACGCCGTCCTGCGCACTTCGCACAGGATGTCGTCGGGGGTCGCGTGCTCCAGGGTGTCGACGGCTTCGAGGACAAGCTGACGCTGCGGCGTCAGCCGGTAGCCGCGCTGCCTCAGGTCGCTCTTCCAGTCGGTGCTCACCACACCGCCGAGTGTAAGACCTGGCCCGAAAGACCCGGAGGTCCTACTTGAAGAAGGCGATGCCGTCGTCGGGCATGTCCGGGAGGTTGCGCGCCATCTCGGCGACGTCCTCCGGCGAGACGACCTTCTTGAGCTGGGCCGACATGTAGGGGCGCAGCGGGACCTCGGGGGTCTGCTTCTCGCCGACCCACATCAGGTCGCTCTTCACGTAGCCGTACAGACGCTTGCCGCCGCTGTACGGGCCGGAGGCCGCCGTGCGGGCCACCGCGTCCGTGGCCAGGTCGATCTGCGGCTTCTTGTCGGCCAGCTCGCCGTACCAGACCTCGACGACGCCGTCGTCGCGGACCATCACGACCTCGACCTTGCGGTCCTTGTCGATCCGCCAGAAGCCGGACTCGGACTCGAGCGGCTTCACCTTGTTGCCGTCCTGGTCGAGGATCCAGGTGTGCGAGTGGTACTCGAGGAAGTCCCGCCCGTCGTGGGTGAAGCTGACCTCCTGGCCGAAATTGGCCTTCTCGGCGCCGGGGAAGTCGGTCACACCGGCTCCCGCCCAGTTGCCCAGGAGGAAGGCGAGCGGAACGAGCTCGGGGTTCAGGTCGGACGGGATCTCGATCATGATCTGGGGCTTTCCTCGAAGGGGGTCAGCGCTGGCCCTGGTACAGCTTCTTCACGGTCAGACCGGCGAAGGCGAGGACGCCCACGCAGACCAGGACGAGCAGAGCGGAGAAGAAGGCCTCAAGCACGGGTGCTCCTCGGTGAGCGGCACTAGCGGACTAGCGAACGTAAGCGGACAGAGCCGGACCCCACTCTATCCGTGCGGGGTCCGGCTCTCTCGGCGAGGTCGGGCTGCGCCGTCAGCCGAGCAGTTGGTTCTGCAGGGCGACGGTCTGGTGGAAGGGCACGGCCGGGGTGTGCCCGTCGTCCGACTGCACGACCAGGGCCATCACGTCACCGGCGTCGATGTACGCGAAGCGGACGCGCTCCTTTCCGTAGGGGCGCTGCTCGCCGAAGACCCGCAGATAGGTGAAGCGGACGGCGGTCGTGTTGTTCCTGAGCTCGTGGTCCGGGTCGACGCGCTCCACGCCGGCCGGGAGCGCCCCGTTGCTCGTGAGGTTCCTGCGGTAGTCGCGGGCGAAGGCGCCCGAGTTGAAGCGCAGCAGGTAGACACGGGTGCGGGTGCCGTCGGGCATGGTCCAGCCCCGGGCGGCGACATGGCGCAGGCCACCGTCCCTGAGTGCCTCCGCGAGCTCGCGGCGGTGTTCCTTGTCGTACTCCGCGAGGTACCTGTCGGTGTCGAGCCAGCCGTCGTGGCCGGTGAGCTTCCGGTCGGCGATGGCACCCTTCGGGGCGGGCAGCACCAGGGCGCGCAGGTCGGCGAAGTGCTCCTCGCGGAGGTTCCCCTCGGCGAACGGCGCGGGGGCGCCCTCGGGGAGCGGGGGCCGCTCGATCCTCGGGTACTCCCAGCGGCCGTCGCTCTCCGTGGCGAGTCCCGGCAGGTCGCCGCGGTCGCTCGCGATGACCCCGTAGGCGCTGCCGGCTCCGGCGGCGGCGAGGACGAGCACGGCGGCGGTCCAGCGCAGGACGGCGCGCAGGACCCGGCGGTCCTTCTTCTGGGCCGGCGCCTCGGGGCTCTCAGGGGTCGCGGGGTTCGTGGGCGCCGCGGGGTTCTCAGGCGCCTCGGGGTTCTCGGACGTCACGGAGTTCTCGGACGTCTCGGTGGGGTGGGTCATACGAATTCCCCCCGGGAGGAGATGTGGTCGAGCTGCCGGGCGAGGAGGTCGGCCACGGCCTTGGTGTCGAGGGACTTGGGGCCGTACGCGGTGACGGAGACCAGCAGGTCGTCCTCGTAGGCGCTGCAGGTCAGCAGGTCGAGGCCGTCCTTGCCCTCTCGGGGCGCGAGGAAGCAGTCCGCGTTGCGGTGGCCCTTGATCGCCGGGCCCTTCTTGAAGACGCCGAGGGCGCGCAGGAACCCGGACTGGAAGTCCTTCAGGTCCCGGCCCACCTGCCGGTTCCCGATCTCGGCCAGCCGGGTCTCGATGACGAGGTCGTCGTCCTCGGAGGCGTAACTGCGCATCGCGAGGCCCTTGAGCCTCAGCTTGTCGACAGCCTTGCGGCGGGCCTCGCGCTGGCGGGCCGGGAGGTCGTCCGAGCCGGCCTCGAAGCGGTCGACGGCGTCCTGGCCGGTGATCACGTGGTCGTTGCCGAACTCGTCGATGTCCGGCCCCGGTACGTATCCGTCGGGGACGGGCAGAAGGCGTTCGCGCAGGTCACCGCCGGGGTGGCGGCCGGCCTGCTGCTTGGGCTCCTTCGCGTCGCCCCACACGGTGGTGGCGGCGGTACGGTCGGCGTCCCGCACGGTGACCACGGTGAAGCCGACACCGCCCGCGACGGCGAGCAGCACGACACCGGCGACCAGGACGGTGGTCAGACGGCGGCGGCGAGGGGCGGCGGGCCGGTCCTGGGACCCGGGCTCCTGCGGCGCCTCGGGCTCCTGCGGCATCTCGTCACTCACAGGCGCTCCAACTGCCGCTCGGCCAGGTCCATGACCGTCTTCATACGGATGGGCCGGGTGTCGTAGATCTGAATGTCCATGGCGATGTCGCCGCGCACGGCGAGCGCGCGGGCCGAGTACATGGGTACGTAGCCGGGCTCGCTCTTCGCGTGGTCGGACACGAAGGCGCGCCCGTTGAAGCTGTGCGGGATCGGCTCGCCCGCGTTGCCCGCCCACTTGTCGCCCGGCATGTAGGCGAGCTGGCCGTCCAGGAAGGAGAGGGAGCCACGTTCCTCGGCGTCGCGGAACTGGACGAGCTGGACCGAGGTCGAGGCGTTGCCCTTCTCCCAGCCGGCGACGACGGCCCGGCGGAAGCCCTCGTCGGACAGCTCGCCGAACATCGGTCCCGGCTTCTCGAAGAAGTACTCGGCGAAGTCGTGCTGGTCGACCCAGCCCTGCTGCCCGTCCGACTTCCGGGTCCCGGCGGGGCGGGGCACGAGCAACCGCCGCAGGTCGCCGTCGGTACGCACCCGGTGGTCGGCGGACGCGGACAGCGGCTCGGGGGGCTTGCCGCCCTCGGCCTGGGTGATCCGAGGCTGGGCGAGCGGCGGCAGCGGGTCGGGGTCGCGCTCCGCCTGCACGGCGTAACCGGTGCAGACGCCGGCGACGGCGCCCAGGACGGCGGCGCCGGCGATCAGGGCGACGGTGCGTCGGGCGCGGCGGCGCGGTTTCTTCTCGGCGGCCGGGAGGGCGGGTGGCGCCCCGGGCTCGGCCGATGGTGCGAGTACGTCTTCCAACGGGTCCCCCCACGGAACTCGAGGCGCGGATTCCGTATCCGCGCGCACAGGAGACCCGCGACTACTCCTCGGGGTTGCCCGTCAGTCGATCACGAAACAGCCACGTTCCAGCAGCTCAGCGGGGCGGTTCAGGGGACGGTTCAGGGCCGGCGCTTCTTGCCGTCCAGTTCGTCCCACCACTCGTCGGACTTCTCGTCGCCGGACGGGTCGTCCCACCAGCGGTCGTCGGGACCGCGCCGGTTCGCGACCATGGCGGCGAAGGGCGGGATGACCATGGCGACCACGCACATGGCGACGGCGGCGGGCACCGACCAGAGCCGCACGACGCTCCAGGCCAGGACGAAGAGCGCGATACAGGCGCCCATCATGGCGAAGTAGACGTGCTTGCGCCGCGCGAGCATGTCTCCAGCGTAGATCGTGCGGAGGCCCAGGGCCCAGCCCCGAAAACACCGCCCCGCCCCGGGCGCGGGCATGCCGGAGGGCCGCACCCCTTACCAGTGGCGTCCAACCCCTGGGGTGCGGCCCTCAGGCCGTCAGGTGATCGCTCAGACGGCGATCGCGACCTCCGCGAGACCGCCGGTCTGCGCGACGACCGTGCGGTCGGCGGTGCCACCGGGGATCAGGGCGCGGACGGTCCAGGTGCCCTCGGCCGCGTAGAAGCGGAACTGGCCCGTGGCGGAGGTGGGGACCTCCGCGGTGAACTCGCCGGTCGAGTCGAGGAGACGGACGTAGCCCGTCACCGGCTCGCCGTCGCGGGTCACCTGGCCCTGGATGGTGGTCTCACCGGGCTTGATCGTCGAGGCGTCGGGGCCGCCGGCCTTCGCTCCACACATGTTGAACTCCTTGAGAGGTAAAGGCCGTTGGTTACTTGTTGGCGCCGAGCTCGATCGGCACGCCGACGAGGGAGCCGTACTCGGTCCACGAGCCGTCGTAGTTCTTGACGTTCTCGACGCCGAGCAGCTCGTGCAGCACGAACCAGGTCAGGGCCGAGCGCTCACCGATGCGGCAGTAGGCGATGGAGTCCTTCGCCAGGTCGACCTGCTCGGCGGCGTAGAGCTCCTTGAGCTCGTCGTCCGACTTGAACGTGCCGTCGTCGTTGGCGTTCTTCGACCACGGGATGTTGCGGGCGGACGGGACGTGGCCCGGACGCTGCGACTGCTCCTGCGGGAGGTGCGCCGGGGCGAGCAGCTTGCCGGAGAACTCGTCGGGCGAGCGCACGTCGACGAGGTTCTGGGTGCCGATCGCGGCCACGACGTCGTCGCGGAAGGCGCGGATCGAGGTGTCCTGGGCCTTGGCCTTGTACTGGGTGGCCGGGCGGTTCGGGACCTCGGAGCCGTCGACCAGGTCGCGGGAGTCGAGCTCCCACTTCTTGCGGCCGCCGTCGAGGAGCTTCACGTCCTGGTGACCGTAGAGCTTGAAGTACCAGTAGGCGTAGGAGGCGAACCAGTTGTTGTTGCCGCCGTAGAGGACGACGGTCGTGTCGTTGGCGATGCCCTTCTTCGACAGCAGCGCCTCGAAGCCGGCCTGGTCGATGAAGTCGCGGCGGACCGGGTCCTGGAGGTCGTCGGTCCAGTCGATGCGGATCGCGTTCTTGATGTGGTTCTTGTCGTACGCCGACGTGTCCTCGTCGACCTCGACGATCGCCACGTTCGCGTTGTCGAGGTTCGCCTCGACCCAGTCGGCGTCTACCAGGACGTCGCTGCGGCTCATGCTGTATTCCTCCGGGGCAGTTGCGGGGGCATGCGGAACGGGGGTGTGCGGGGGTGCACGGATGACCCCGAGTCGTCTCGAGGGGTCCGGGGGGAAAGCGGGAGGTCGGCGGCGTCGCCGCACGGCCCGCTCAGACGGTGCGACAGAGCATGGCGGCGACGCGGCACAGGTCCACTGCCCGCCGCTTCGTGAATTCCGCCTGTTGCATCATGCGTCCGATCGTAAGGACGCTCAGGGCCGCCTGTCACCGGTGTGTCGGATTATGAGACGGGATCATCCACTATCTGGGATGCGAAACGCCCCGGAGGCGCTCGCGCGGGCCTCCGGGGCGGGGACTCTTCCCTGCTCTTCTACTGTGCGGACGGCGCCGTCTCGTATCGCGGACGGGCGCCCGATTCCTGCCGGTTCGAACGGCTGTCCGGCCGGTTCCGGCCGGACACGGGCCGGGTCAGCCGATGAGCTTCAGGTCCGAGCCCTTCACGGTGATCTCGACGCCGTCCTTGACCGCCTCGACCTTGTCGAGCTCGATACCGGCGGGCAGGTCGTCGATCGCCTGCTGGAAGTCGGTCACGGCCCGCACCCGCCCCTCGGCCATGTCGAACGCGCCGACCTTCGGCAGGCTGTCCGCGCGGGCCGAGACCTTGCCGCCCTTGACCTGCACGGAGCTCATGACGGTCGGGTGGAGCGTGCCGAGCGGGGTCTTCACCGCGAGCAGGACCTTGATCTTGTCGCCGCCGCCGTAGGACAGGCCGTCGATCTTCGCGGTGATGCCGGGCGCGACCGGCGCCGGGTCCTGCTTGCGGACGGCCTTGAGCAGCTCGTCGTAGGAGACACGGGCGGTGCCCGTGGCGGAGTCGGCGGTGGCCGAGGTGTAGCCGCTGTCGAACGCCACGCCGTGCATCTCGGCGTTCAGGTCCGCGATACGGATGGTGCCGCTGCCGCTCTTCGCCTCGTAGTCCTTGATCCCGATCTCGACGTCGTCCAGGGAGCCGCCCGCGACCTGGGTGAGGAACGGGAAGCCGTTGATGGACACGCTCGGTGTGCTCGCCAGGCCCTCGCTGGTGCGCACCTTGTCGGCCGCCTCGTCCTCCGCCAGGTTCACCGCCACCCGGTCGGCGATCACGAAGAGGCCGCCGAGGATGACGACGATGATCAGCAGTATTCGCAGTGCGCGCATGGCCCGGAAGCTCCCCCATGGTCTGGCGTCCCCCGGCTGCCTTCTGTGTCCCCCGCGCCGGAAGTGGTTCCTGCCGCGAGCGTACGTGCCGGTAATGAGAAGACGGCGGGCTCCGGCCGACTTGTTCCCAACTTGTCGATCGGAGCCCGCCGCCGTGGTGCGCGGAAGGGAGCGCGGTCAGCCCAGGGCGCGGCCCAGCAGGTAGACGGCCGGGGCGGCCGCGGCCAGCGGGAGCGCGACGCCCGCCGTCATGTGCACGAACCGCGACGGGTAGTCGTACGAGGCGACCCGGTGACCGATCAGGGCGCAGACCCCGGCGTCGAGGCCGAGCAGCGCGCCGCCCGTGCCGAAGCCGGTCAGGGCACCCGCCAAGAGGCCGCCGCCGGCCGCGGCCGACAGGGCCACGACGACGGACGCGGGGGTGGGCAGCGGCAGGGCGCGGGCCACGACGGTCGCCGCGACGGCGATCCCGCCGACCGTCACCGCGTCCGGGAGGGCCGCGAGGTGACCGGCGGCGACGATCGCGAGGGCCGCCGAGACGACGGTCGCCATCAGGCCGTACATCCGCTCGTCCGGGTCGGCGTGCGAGCGGAGCTGGAGGACGAGGGTGAGCAGGACCCAGACGCCGAGGGTGCCGAGGATCGCGGCGGGGCCGTGCTCCCGTCCGGCCGCGAGGAGCGCGACGTCGGCGACGACACCGCCGAGGAAGGCGAGGGCGATGCCCTGTCGGGCGGGCCACATGCCGTTCAGCCGGAACCAGCCGGCGGCCGTGACGGCCTGGAGGATCAGGAGCGGCACGAGCAGCGCGTACTGGCCGACGGCGGCGCCGCCCGCGAGCAGCAGGCCGAGCGCGGCGGTGAGCCCGGCGGGCTGCATGCCGGGCTCGATGACCGGCGAGCGGCCCTCGGCGCGGGCGCGCTGGGCGTCGGTGACGCGGGTGTTGCCGGTGACGGTGGCGGGGCCGTAGGCGGGCTCACCGGCCGCGGACTGCGCGGACGCCGGCGCGGGCTCGGTCTGCGGCTGCGGCTGGGCCTGGGCGCGGACCGGCGGCAGGACCTCCGTCATCGGGTCCGGCTGCGGCTGCGCGTACGGCTGCGGCTGAGACTGCGCCTGCCCGTACGACTGCTGCTGCCCGTACGACTGCTGCTGAGGCTGCGCGTACGGCTGGGGCTGCGGCTGCTCCTGGTACTGCGGCTGCTGGGCCTGGGCGTGCTGCTGCCCGGCATCGTACTGCTGCGGCGGCAGGTACGGCTGCTGCGCGGGCTGCACCTGGGTGTCCCAGGTCTGGCCCTGCCACTGCTGGGTGGCGTCGGCGGCCTCGGGCTGCGGCGCGTACTGCTGCTGCCCGTACGGGTCGTACTGCTGGGGATGCTGCGGGTACTGCGGGTTGCTGCTCATCGGGGTCACCCTCCTGCGAACGGCGGGAGCACCTCGACCGTGCCGCCCTCGGCCAGCCGTACCGTCGCATGGTCCCGGGTGCCGACGGGGTTCCCGTCGACCAGGAACGAGGAACGCTGCAGGACACGCACCAGGTCCCCGGGGTGTCGCGTGCGGGCCCCGGCGAGCGCGTCGGCCAGGGTGTCGGCGTCGTACGGTTCCTCCGCGACTCCGGCGGCCGACTTGGCCGCCGCCCAGTAGCGGATCGTGCCCTCAGCCATGGGGACGGCTCCCTTCGTGTGTCCTGTGTTGCGGTCGGCGTCCTATTCTGCGGCACCCCCGGCACCGGCCTTCGCCGCCCAGTCACCGATCCGGGTGAGCAGCGCGTCGCTCGCCGCGTGCTCGGCGTGCCCCATGCCGGGCTCCAGCCACAGCTCGGCGCTGCCGCCGGACGCCTCGACCAGCATGCGCGGATGGTCGACGGGGAAGTACGGATCGCTGTCGCCGTGCACGACGAGCAGCGGGGTCGGCGCGAGCAGCGGCACCGACTCGACGGGCGAGAGCGGCACCGGGTCCCAGTCGCGGGGGTGGATCCGGGTGCGCAGCCCGAGGCGGCTCACCATCCGGCCCGTGGGACGGGTGACCGCCCAGTGGACGCGGCGCATCGGGGCGGTGCCCCGGTAGAACCAGCGGGCCGGGGCGCTCACCGCGACCACTCCGTCGGTGTGTGCCTCCGTGCGCCCCCGGTACATCGCCGCGTGCCGCAGCACCACGGAGCCGCCCATCGAGAAGCCGACCGTCACGACGCGCGTGTGCCCGAGCGAACGCGCCCACGCCACGGCCGCCGCCAGATCGAGCACCTCGCGGTCGCCGACCGTGGACCGCCCGCCGGACCGCCCGTGCCCCCGGAACGAGAACGTGATCACGGCCGCACGCTGGGCGAACACCGCTGCGGCGCGCCGCACGTGGGGCCGCTCCAGATCGCCGGTGAAGCCGTGCGCGACCACGATCGCGAGGTCGGTGCCGGGCGCCGGGCCGGGATGGTGGGAGGCGTCGATCACGACTGCGTCCTGTGTCCGCAGGGTCGCCCGACGTGACGGTTCAGTGACCGGACGCACAGAAGATCCGTCTTCGTCACCTGCCGGACGCCGATTCATGTGGGCTATTCTGCTGGACAGAGGACTCGGGCAATGCAGCCCCCGAGTCCTTTTGTGCGTTCTGGAGCGTTGTATACGAACGACGCTCATCACACCGGACGCGCACGGGCCCGGGGCGCGGGTCCGACCGAGTACGCAAGTACGCGCAGTACGAAGCAGTGCCGCAAACGTCCTCGCAGGGACCGAGGAGGAACCAGACGTTATGGGCGAGCGAACCGTGCACGAAGACAGGACGACCCGGGCGGGTGGAGCGCGATGAGCTCTCTGCTGCTCCTCACCAATGCCCTTCAGCCGTCGACGGAGGTGCTCCCCGCCCTCGGCCTGCTCCTGCACAACGTGCGGGTGGCTCCGGCGGAGGGCCCGGCCCTCGTCGACACCCCCGGCGCCGACGTGATCCTCATCGACGGGCGGCGTGACCTTCCGCAGGTCCGCAGCCTGTGCCAGCTTCTGCGCTCCACCGGACCCGGCTGTCCGCTGGTGCTCGTGGTGACCGAAGGCGGCCTCGCCGCCGTCACCGCCGACTGGGGCATCGACGACGTCCTGCTCGACACCGCGGGTCCCGCCGAGGTGGAGGCACGGCTGCGGCTCGCGATGGGCCGCCAGCAGATCGTCGCCGACGACTCCCCCATGGAGATCCGCAACGGCGACCTGTCCGTGGACGAGGCCACCTACAGCGCGAAGCTCAAGGGGCGGATCCTCGATCTCACCTTCAAGGAGTTCGAGCTCCTGAAGTACCTCGCGCAGCACCCGGGCCGGGTCTTCACCCGCGCCCAGCTGCTCCAGGAGGTGTGGGGCTACGACTACTTCGGCGGCACCCGCACGGTCGACGTGCACGTACGGCGGCTGCGGGCCAAGCTGGGCCCCGAGCACGAGTCCCTCATCGGCACCGTGCGGAACGTCGGCTACCGTTTCGTCACCCCGGAGAAGCCCGACAAGGCCGAGAAGCCGGCGAAGAAGAGCGAGCAGCCGGCGGAGCCGAAGGGCGAGCCGGTCCGGGCCGACTCCTAGGTTCGGGGCTTACGCCCTGCCCAGGAGAGGTTCCATCCGCGTAGACTCCGCGCGTGGCCAAGGTGACTCGGGACGACGTTGCGCGACTGGCGGGTACTTCGACCGCCGTCGTGTCCTACGTGATCAACAACGGACCCCGGCCGGTCGCCCCGGCCACGCGCGAGCGGGTGCTCGCCGCGATCAAGGAACTGGGGTACCGGCCCGACCGGGTCGCCCAGGCCATGGCGTCGCGGCGCACCGACCTCATAGGCATGATCGTGCCGGACTCGCGCCAGCCGTTCTTCGCGGAGATGGCGCACGCGGTGGAACAGGCCGCGTCCGAGCGCGGAAAGATGGTCCTGGTCGGCAACTCCGACTACGTGGCCGACCGTGAGGTGCACTATCTGCGGGCCTTCCTCGGCATGCGGGTCTCCGGCCTGATCCTCGTCAGCCACGGTCTCAACGATCTGGCGGCCAACGAGATCGAGGCGTGGGACGCCCGCGTCGTGCTGCTGCACGAGCGGCCCGAGGCGATCGACGACGTCGCCGTCGTCACCGACGACCTGGGCGGCGCCCAGCTCGCCACCCGCCACCTCCTGGAGCACGGCTACCCGTACGTGGCCTGCCTCGGCGGCACCGCCGAGACGCCCTCCGTCGGCGACCCCGTCTCCGACCACGTCGAGGGCTGGCGGCGCGCGATGGGCGAGGCCGGCCTGTCGACCGAGGGGCGGCTCTTCGAGGCCCCGTACAACCGCTACGACGCCTACCAGGTGGCGCTCGAGCTGCTCGCCGGTCCCGACCGGCCGCCGGCCATCTTCTGCTCCACCGACGACCAGGCCATCGGTGTGCTGCGGGCCGCGCGCGAGCTGCGCATCGACGTGCCGGGCGAGCTGGCCGTCGCCGGGTTCGACGACGTGAAGGAGGCGGGGCTCACCGATCCGCCGCTGACCACGGTCGCCTCGGACCGCTCGGCGATGGCGCGGGCCGCCGTCGACCTGGTGCTCGACGACTCGCTGCGGGTCGCGGGCTCGCGGCGCGAGCGGCTGAAGCTGTTCCCGTCCCGGCTGGTCGTGCGGCAGTCCTGCGGCTGCGAGTAGCCGCACGCCCCTGAAAGCCCGGGGCCGCCTTCCTGAAAGCCCGGGCCCGTCTTTATATCGGGCAAACAGGCTTCTGCCGGGACTCTCAGGGAGCACTCAGACAGCTCTCATGTCGGCGACGCACGCTGAGTGACATGACCGAGAGCTTCCGCCCCAGCGGCGAGTACCAGCACGAGTACCCCCAGGGCTCCTCCTACGGCGCCTACCCGCCCCCGCCGGCCCACGCGCCGGCCCCGGCGGCCCCCGAGGCCCCCGAGGCTCCCGAGGCGCCGAGGCGGAAGCGGCTGCGCGGCCCGGTCGGGCTGCTGGCGGCCGTGGCCGTCGCGGCGGCGGCCGTCGGCGGCGGCACCGCGTACGCCTTCCAGGAGCTGACCGGCAGCGACACCGCCGCCTCCAGCTCCACCAGCACCACCGTCGTGCCGAGCAGCCAGCGGGGCACCGTCGCCGGGGTCGCGCAGGCGGTCAGCCCCTCGATCGTCGAGGTCAACGCGGAGCTGAGCTCCGGCTCCTCGACCGGCTCGGGCGTCATCCTCACCAGCGACGGCGAGATCGTCACCAACAACCACGTCATCGCCGGGGCCTCCTCGGTGAAGGTGCGCACCAGTGACGGGAAGACGTACACGGCGGAGGTCGTCGGCACCGACGCGAAGAAGGACCTCGCGCTGATCAAGCTGAAGAACGCCTCCGGGCTCAAGGCCGCCACGCTCGGCGACTCCTCCGGCGTGAAGGTCGGCGACCAGGTCGTCGCGATCGGCTCCCCCGAGGGCCTGACCGGCACCGTCACCAGCGGCATCGTCTCCGCGCTCGACCGCGACGTCACCGTCTCCACCGACGAGGGACAGCAGCAGCAACAGCAGGGCGGCGGCGGGGACGGCGGCTGGCCCTTCGAGTTCGGCGGCCGGGAGTTCAACGGCGACACCGGCTCGTCCACGACCACGTACAAGGCGATCCAGACCGACGCCTCGCTCAACCCGGGCAACTCCGGCGGCGCGCTGATCGACATGAACGGCAACATCATCGGCATCAACTCGGCGATGTACTCCAGCGCCCAGGACGCCGGCTCCTCGTCGAGCGCCGGCAGTGTCGGCCTCGGCTTCGCGATCCCCGTCAACACCCTCAAGGCAGACCTCGACACCCTGCGCGCGGGCGGCACGAACAGCTGACCGCCGCGGCCCGTCCCCCGCAGGAGGACCCCATGGCTTTCCCCGTCCACCCGCACCCCGCGACCGCCCACGGCCCGGCGGACACCGGTCTCGCGCTCGCCGTCGCCGCCGTCCTGCACCCGCCGGCCGCCCGCCCCGCCGAGCTCGTCCCGTCCGTGGCCAGGCAGCAGGCCAAGGCACAGGCCACGAAGCAGTCCGCGGCTCGGGCGAAGACGCCCGCGAAGGCGCGGGCGAAGACCGCCCGCCGTGGCGCGCACACGGGGCGGGGGTCCGTGCGAGGCTGAAGGCCCGTCCGTACGCCCCGTTCTCACCGACAGGAAAACGCAGCCCATGAACCCCGCCGACGGCGACCGTGACGACCGGCACCGCATCCTCATCGTGGACGACGAGCCCGCGGTGCGGGAGGCGCTCCAGCGCTCCCTCGCCTTCGAGGGGTACGCCACCGAGGTCGCCGTGGACGGCGCGGACGCCCTGGAGAAGGCCGCCGCGTACCGGCCCGACCTCGTCGTCCTCGACATCCAGATGCCGCGCATGGACGGGCTGACCGCGGCCCGCCGGCTGCGCGCCACCGGTTCCACCACCCCGATCCTGATGCTGACCGCGCGCGACACGGTCGGCGACCGCGTCACCGGGCTCGACGCGGGCGCCGACGACTACCTGGTCAAGCCGTTCGAGCTCGACGAGCTGTTCGCACGCGTCCGGGCGCTGCTGCGGCGCAGCGGGTACGCGGCGGCCGGCGCCGCGGACGACTCCGACGTGCTGTCCTTCGCCGACCTGCGGATGGACCCGGCGACCCGTGAGGTGACCCGGGGCGAGCGGACCGTCGAACTGACCCGCACCGAGTTCACCCTCCTGGAGATGTTCCTGGCCCACCCGCGCCAGGTCCTGACCCGCGAGCAGATCCTCAAGGCCGTGTGGGGCTTCGACTTCGAGCCGTCCTCCAACTCCCTGGACGTGTACGTGATGTACCTGCGCCGCAAGACGGAGGCGGGCGGCGAGCCGCGGCTCGTGCACACGGTGCGGGGCGTGGGCTACGTGCTGCGGTCGGGCGGGGCCGAGTGAGCGGGTGGCCGCGCCGGCTGCGCGGGCTGCCCCTGCGGTCACGGCTCGCGCTGCTCGTCGCGGTCGCGGTCGCGGCGGCCGTCGCGGCGGTCGCGGTCACGTGCTGGTTCATGACGCGGGCCCAGCTCCAGTCGCAGATGGACTCCTCGCTGCGCGGGACCAAGGTCGACGACGGCTATGTGACCCAGCTGGCCGCCGCCTGCGTCGGCGGGCAGGTCGAGGCTCCGTCCCCGGTCGGCAACTACACGGTGCAGCTCGTGACGGCCTCGGGCCGCACCTGCACCGGCCCCGGCCAGACCCCGATCGCCGCCGAGCCGGCCGATGTCCGCGTGGCCTCCGGCCAGGACGACTTCGCCCTGCACACGGCCGAGAACGAGCACGGGCAGGCCCAGCGCGTCTACACCTACCGGCCCGGACCCAGCGTCGCGCGGCCGCTCCAGGACCGGTACGCCGTCTCCATCGCCCAGCCGCTCAGCGAGATCGACCGGCCGCTCACCTCGCTGGCCTGGATCCTGCTGCTCGTCGGCGGCATCGGCGTGCTCGGCGCGGGCGCCGCGGGCCTGTGGATCGCCCGTACGGGACTGCGGCCGGTCGACGAGCTGACGGACACCGTCGAGCACGTGGCCCGCACCGAGGACCTCACCGTCCGCATCCCCGTCGAGGGCGACGACGAGATCGCCCGGCTGTCCGCGTCCTTCAACTCCATGACCGCCTCGCTCGCCGCGTCCCGCGAACTGCAGCAGCAGCTCATCGCGGACGCCGGCCACGAGCTGCGCACCCCGCTGACCTCCCTGCGCACCAACATCGATCTGCTCACCCGCAGCGAGGAGACGGGCCGCGCGATCCCGCCCGAGGACCGCAGGGCGCTCCTCGCCTCGCTCAAGGCGCAGATGTCCGAACTCGCCGCGCTCATCGGTGACCTCCAGGAGCTGTCCCGCGGCGGGCTGACCGCCGACGACGCGCCGCTCAAGGTCGTCTCGCTGCACGACACCGTGCGCAGTGCCGTCGAACGGGCGCGGCTGCGCGGGCCCGAGCTCGTCGTGAGCGCGGACCTCGCCCCCTGGTACGTGCGGGCGGAACCGGCCGCGCTGGAGCGGGCGATCGTGAACCTGCTGGACAACGCCGTGAAGTTCAGCCCCGAGCGGGGCGCGGTCGAGGTCCGGCTGATGCGCGGGACGCTCACCGTGCGGGACCACGGGCCGGGCATCCCGGACGAGGAACTGCCGTACGTGTTCGACCGGTTCTGGCGCTCGCCGACGGCGCGGGCGCTGCCCGGTTCGGGGCTCGGGCTCTCGATCGTGGCGCGCACCGTGGAGGCGATCGGCGGCGAGGTGACGCTCGCGGCGGCGGACGGCGGCGGCACGGTCGCCACGGTCACGCTGCCGGGGGCGCCGACGCCGCCGCCCGAACTGCCGTAGCCGGTCAGCCCCCGACGCTGAGTCCGGCGCCGGACAGTTCGACGCGGATGCCGTCCTTCTCGACGGAGACGTCCCGCAGGCGTACGTAGCCGTGGTCGCGGGGCAGTTCCGGCAGCCGGAAGGCGAGGGAGAGCCGGTCCGCGAGGGCGGGGCGGGTGAGCCGGGAGAGGCTGTCCAGCAGCGACGGGTCGAGACCCACCTTCCGCAGCAGCCAGGGGTGGTCGAGCGCGATGTCGATCAGGTTCATGCGCATCAGCCGGTGCACGAAGCGGGGCGAGCCGGTGAGTTCGGCGAGCTCGGTGTCGCTGCGCAGGGCCGCGCGCACGGCCCGGTCGGGCACGCCGGCGCGGTGCATGAGCGCGGGGATGGACAGCAGCCGCCTGGCCTTGTCGGTCTCGGCGGTGACGCGGGCGACCGAGCGGCGGCTCAGGTGCAGGCCCTGGGAGGGCCCGGTGCCGGGCCGGTAGGTGGCGAGGTCTCCGATGCTCAGGCTCATGCCGTCGATGTCGGTGCTGATGCCGGTGGTGCCCAGGCGCCGGATGGTGGCGTCGGCCCGGACCTTCAGGTCGTGTCCGGCGACGGGCAGGGTGCCGCGGGCCAGGACCTTGTCGCGGCCGTGCCCGGTGAAGGTGACCTGGGAGGCCCCCAGTTCGCGGTTCATGTCGGCGAAGCTGAGCAGCACCTCGCCGTCCATGGCGTCGGCCTGCGCGCCGCTGATGCCGGTCAGGCCCTCGCCGCTGATCCGGACGTCGCGCACGGTCGCGGAGACCTCGGCGAGGGTGACGCGGTCGGCGGCGACGTCGGGGACGGTGACCTTCATCTCGTCGACGCGGCGGTCGGCGAGCTGGGTGAGGAAGGGGAAGCCCTCGATCTCCACCTCGGGGGCGGCCGTCAGCCTCATCTGCTGCTTGAGCTTCTGGGCGGCCTCGTGCTCGGCGTAGAGCAGGGCCCAGCGGTCGGCGAGCGTCAGGAAAGCGGCGAGGACGAGGACGGCGATGACGCCCTTCGCCGCGAGGGACAGGCCCGCGAAGCGGTTGCGGCGGCGGCTGCCGCGCCGGTGGTTGGGCGGCGACCACTCCTCGTCGTCGGGGTCGTCCGGCTCTTCGTGGAGGAACTCGTCGAGCGGGTTCCCGGCGAGGGCGGCGAGCTCGTCGTACGGGTTCGCGTACGCGCGCGTGTCCGGATCCGAGGGAACCGATTCCGTGTTCGGTCCATCAAAGGGGGTGCGGCCGTCGGATATGGGGTCGTCGGCTATGCGGTGGGGGGTACGCATCGGGTGATTCCACCACACACCCCCACCCTTCGCGCAAACAATCTTCACGACGCGCGAGTGGCCCACGGCGAAGAGCCGTGAGCCACTCGGACGTGCCCGAAGAAGCGCTGTGCCGCGCCTACTTGAGGATGGTGACGCGGTCCGCCTTCGGCGGGTCGATCGGCTTCTGCGCGGAGGAGTTCGCGGTCAGGTAGTCACCGAACGCCTTGAGGTCGTCGCCGCCGACGAGCGGGTTCTTGCCCTGGCCGAGCGCCGTGAAGCCGTCGCCGCCGCCCGCGAGGAACGAGTTCATCGCGACACGGTAAGTGGCGGCGGGGTCGATGGCCGCGCCGTTCAGCTTGACCGTGTCGACGAGGAGACGGGCCGCGCCGGTCTTCTTCATGTCGATCGTGTACGTGAGCCCGGAGGACGGCTGAAGGACCCTCGGCGAGGCCTCGTTCGAGCCGCTGACCTGCTGCTGGAGCGCCTCGACGACCTGTGCGCCGGTGAGGTCGACCAGATTGACCGTGTTGCTGAACGGCTGGACGGCGAAGGCCTCGCGGTAGGTCACGACGCCGTCGCCCTCGCTGCCGCTCGCCTTGTGGACGAGGTCGGAGCGGACGCCGCCGGCGTTCATCAGGGCCAGCGAGGTCTTCGGGTCCAGGGACTTGCCGTAGGCGAGCTGCGCGTCGGCGATCAGGTCACCGAGCGGCTCCTCCGGGGTCTTCGCGCCCCGGCCCAGGATGTCGGCGGAGATGTGGCCGACGGGACGGTTCGCGACCGGCGCGGCCAGCTTGTCCCAGCGGCCGATCAGCGAGGTCATGTCGGCGGCCTTGGGCTGGGTGCGGGCCACGACGTGGTTCGCGGACTTCACCGAGGTGCGCACGATGTCCCGGGTGCGGCGGTCGTAGGTCAGCGTGGTGTCCGTGTAGACCTTGCCGAACGAGGACGCGGAGGTGACCATGCGGGGCTTGCCGGACGGGTCCGGGATCGTGCACACGTAGGCCTGGTGGGTGTGGCCGGTGACGAGCGCGTCGACCTTCGGGGTGATGCCCTTGGCGATGTCGACGATCGGGCCGGAGATGCCGTCGCCGGCGCCCGGGGAGTCGCAGTCGTAGTTGTAGTCGCCCGAGGCCGGGGCACCGCCCTCGTGGATGAGCGCGACGATCGACTTCACGCCCTGCTTGTCGAGGATCTTCGCGTACTTGTCGACGGTCTCGATCTCGTCGTGGAACTTGAGGCCCTTGACGCCGTCGGCGGTCACGACGTTCGGCGTGCCCTCCAGGGTGACGCCGATGAAGCCGACCTTCACGCCCTTGTTCTTCCACACCCAGTAGGGCTTGAGGATGGGCTTGCCGGTCTTCTCGTCCGTGACGTTGGCGGCGAGGTAGGGGTAGTCGGCGCCCTCGAAGGTGCGGCCGTCCTCGTAGCAGCCGGCGTCGGGGTGGCAGCCGCCGTTCTGCAGCCGGGCCAGCTCCTTGGCGCCCTCGTCGAACTCGTGGTTGCCGACGCTGGTGACGTCGAGGTCCAGCTGGTTCATGGCCTCGACGGTGGGCTCGTCGTGGAACAGTCCGGACAGCAGCGGGCTGCCGCCGACGAGGTCGCCCGCGGCGGCGGTCACGCTGTAGGGGTGGCCCTGGCGCGCGGTGCGCAGCGACGAGGCGAGGTACTCGACGCCGCCCGCGTCGATCGCCTTGCTGGTCCCGTCCGCCTGCTTCTCGGTGACCTGTCCGGAGGAGCCGGCCGGGGGCTCCAGGTTGCCGTGGAAGTCGTTGAAGGAGAGCAGCTGGACGTCCTGGTAGCGGCCCTGGCCGTGCCGGTCGCGGTCCTGCTGCGTGGCTCCTGCGGGCAGCGCGGCGACCAGCGCGCCGGCGGTGGCGAGCGTGGCGGTCGCGGCGAGCGCCGCTCTGATCCGGCGGCCCGGCCGGTTCCTCTTCACGGGCATGTGTCCCCCCTGCGGGTGCGGTGTCCGCGGCGCTCCTGCGCGACGACGGTGACCCGGGGCAGCCTAGAGTCAACGCGCGTAGCGCAACAGGGGGTTGCAGGTTACGAGGCGGTTGCCCTTCTCCGGGGCGGGGCGGCCCGTACCCTCGTAGCCATGACCACGGACTCCGCAAACGCCAGCGATCCGGCCGTTCCGGGCCGATCCATCGACACCCTGTCAGCTCTGTCCGCCGGGCAGGCCGGCGAGGTCCTCGCGCTGCTCGCCGAGGCCGCCAGGACCGACGGCCAGCAGGCCGTGTCGGAGCAGGGGCGGCTCCAGCTGCGGGGCGGCGAGCGCGAGGGCGTGCGGCATCTGCTGCTGACCGTCGGCGGGGAGCTCGCGGGTTACGCGCAGCTCGAGGACACCGACCCGGTCGAGGCGCCGGCCGCCGAGCTGGTCGTGCACCCCGCGCACCGCGGGCACGGGCACGGGCGGGCGCTGGGCGCGGCGCTGCTCGCCGCGTCCGGGAAGCGGCTGCGGGTGTGGGCGCACGGCGGGCACAGCGCGGCGCGGCACCTCGCGCAGGTGCTCGGCCTGACGCTGTTCCGCGAACTGCGGCAGATGCGGCGTTCGTTGAGCGACCTGGCGCTGCCGGACCCGGTGCTGCCGGCGGGCGTGCGGATCCGTACGTTCGTGCCGGGGCAGGACGACGCGGCGTGGCTCGCGGTGAACGCGGCGGCGTTCGCGCACCACCCCGAGCAGGGCTCGCTGACCCAGCGCGATCTGGACGACCGCAAGGCGGAGCCGTGGTTCGACCCGGCGGGCTTCTTCCTGGCGTTCCAGGGCGACGAGCTGGTCGGCTTCCACTGGACGAAGGTGCACGCCGCGGAGCGGATCGGCGAGGTGTACGTGGTCGGCGTGGCGCCGGGGAACCAGGGCGGCGGGCTCGGCAAGGCGCTCACGACGACGGGGCTGCGGCACCTCGCGGCGGCCGGTCTGCCGACGGCGATGCTTTACGTCGACGCGGACAACAAGGCGGCGGTGAGCGTGTACGAGCGGCTCGGCTTCAGTACGTACGAGACGGATCTGATGTACCGCACAGAGTCCTGACCTGGGGTTTCACCCCGTAGCAAGGCCTGGAGGGGCCGGTGTCGCTTGACGCCGGCCCCTCTCTTGCATCACCCTTTCACTACTTGATTAGTGAAAGTAGTGAAAGGGGGGTACGACGTGGCAGGGGACACGGGGCCCGTCATCGAGTTCCGCATCGACCGCTCCAGCGGCGTCGCCACCTACCTGCAGATCGTCCACCAGACCGAGCAGGCCCTCCGCCTGGGCCTGCTGGAGCCCGGCGACAAGCTGCCCACCGCCCGCGAGGTCGTCGAGGCGACGGCCATCAACCCGAACACGGTGCTGAAGGCGTACCGCGAGCTGGAGCGCTCCGGACTCGTCGAAGCCCGCCGCGGCCTGGGCACGTTCGTCCGCAGATCACTGGGCTCGTCCCCCGCCGACTCGCCGCTGCGAGCCGAGCTGGAGGACTGGACGAGACGCGCGAAGGAGGCAGGGCTCGACCGCGAGGACGTGGCCGCCCTGTTCGGCAGCGCGCTGGACGCACACTTCCGCACCACGAGCAGCACCAAGGGGACAGCATGACCACGGCCATCGAGGCGACCGGCCTCGTCAAGCGCTACGGGCGGCGAGGCATCGCCGCCCTCGACCACTGCGCGTTCCGGCTCCCGGCCGGCCGCGTCAGCGCCCTGGTGGGACCCAACGGCGCCGGCAAGTCCACCCTGCTGGCCATCGCCGCCGGACTCCTGCGCCCCACCTCCGGCCGCGTCACCGTCCTCGGCGGCGCCCCCGGTGAGCACCGCGCCAAGGTCGCGTACCTGTCCCAGGACAAGCCCCTCTACCCCCAGCTGACGATCGCCGACACCCTGCGCCTGGGCGCCGAGCTCAACCCCGGCCGCTGGGACGCCCCGTACGCGGCGGGCATCGTCGCGCAGGGCGACCTCGACCCCAAGGCACGGGTCCGCTCGCTCTCCGGCGGCCAGCGCACCCGCGTCGCCCTCGCCCTGGCCCTCGGCAAGCGGCCCGAACTGATGCTGCTCGACGAGCCCATGGCCGACCTCGACCCGCTCGCCCGGCACGAGCTCATGGGCACCCTGATGGCCGACGCCGCCGAACACGGCACGACCGTCCTGATGTCCTCGCACATCGTCGCCGAGCTCTCCGACGCCTGCGACCACCTGCTCCTGCTGGGCGGCGGCCGCATCCGGCTCGGCGGCGGCATCGACGACCTCATCGGCGCCCACAGCCTCGTCACCGGCCGCGGCGACCTCACCGGCCACACCGTCGTCGAGTCCCGCGCCTCCGGCCGCGGCATCACCGCGCTGATCCGCCGCGACGGCGCGCTCGGCGCCGGCTGGGCCGTCCAGGAGCCCTCCCTGGAGGAACTACTCCTCGCCCACCTGCGCTCCCCCGACGCCCCGGCGCTGCTCACCCCGAGCACCGGCCCGGCCCCCGCCCCGCTGACCACGGAGGTGTCCGCGTGAGCGCCCCCGCCCTCGAGAAGGACACCCCGCGCGTCCGGCGCACCCTGCCCGGCCCCGACGGCCTCGTCTGGACGACCCTGCGCCTGCACCGCACCGCCCTGTGGGCCTGGACCGGATACGTCGCGATCAGCCTCGGCCTGCTGCTGTGGCTGTGGGGCCCGGGCTCCGGCGAGGCCCGGCGCGCCTTCGACTCCCTCGGCTACGAGGGCGCCTTCGAAGCCGCCCGCCACGACCTCGGCTGGGGCTTCTTCCTCACCTTCGACTCCCTCTTCTACGATCCGCTGACCTGGGCGCGCATCGCCGCGGTCGCCGTCTCCCTCTTCGCCGCCGGACCACTGATCGCGCGCGAACTGGAGTCGGGCACCGTCCAGTTGGCCTGGACGCAGTCCGTGTCCCCGGCCCGCTGGCTCGCCGCGAAGCTCGCGGTGCCCGCCCTGTCCGTCACGCTCGGCACCACCCTGATCGTCGTGCTGTACCGCCTGGTCTGGGACGACCGCAACCACCTGCTCGTCGCCGGCATCGGCCCGCGCGACCTCGCCTTCTCCGTCGGTCCCGCGACCGTCGCGAACGCCCTGTTCGGCCTCGCCCTCGGCGTCCTCGCCGCGCTCGTGCTGCGCCGCACCCTGCCCGCGCTCGCCGTCGCCGGCACCGGCACGTACCTGGCCGGCGCGTTCCGCGGCAACTCCTGGCCCTTCCAGGGCAGCCACCAGCAGCCCGAACTGCCCGTGCACAGCCGGGCCGTCACCTCCACCGGCGCCGAGATCCGCGACCCCGGCTGCACCACACAGGCCTGCCTGGACCGGCACGACATCACCGGCTTCACCCGCCACTACCTCCCCTCGCCCGACTACTGGCCCCGCCAGCTCGCCGAGACGGGCGTCCTCCTCGCCCTGACCGCCCTCGCCGTCGCCGCCGCCTTCCTCGTCCTGCGCCGGCACCAGCCCCGCCGCAAGGAGGCCTCCGCATGAGCGCCCTGACCTTCTCGCCCCGCACCGGCCTCACCTGGACGGTCCTCCGTCTCCACCGGGCCGCCCTGTGGCTCTGGGTCGCCTACGTCGCGCTCTGCGCGGGCGTGCAGCTGTGGCTCATCGGCCCCGGCACCTCCGGGCTCGGCATCGTCGGCCGCTGCGTCGCCGGAGTGGCCAACTCCTGCGTCGCCCAGGGCCCGACCGCGGGCGCCTACGGCTTCGCGACCCTCTCGGTCGACGTCACGCTCGCCGCGGTGCCGCTCGCCGCCGCGCTGTACACCGGCGCGCTCGTCCTCGGCCGCGAACTGGAGCGCGGGACCGCCCAGTTGGCCTGGGCCCAGTCCGTCACCCCGGTCCGCTGGCTCACCGCGAAGCTGGCCCTCCCGGCCCTGCTCCTCACCCTCGGCACCGGGCTCCTCGTCGCCCTGCGCCAGGCCGTCGTGGCGCGGGCCCCCGGCCTCACCGACAACCAGTGGTACGCCGCCGGCTCCTTCGACACCCTCGGCAGCGTCGCCGTCGCCCTGCCCTTGCTGGGGCTGGCCTGCGGGGCGCTCGGCGCGCTGCTGCACCGGCGGGCCCTGCCCGCGGCCGCGACCTCCGGAGTGCTGCTCCTCGTCCTCTCCACCCTCCTCGGACAGCTGCGCCCGCACCTGTGGAGCACCCGCACGGTCACCGGCTCCGTCGAGCAGGGCTACCGCTTCTTCGCCGGCGAGCTCACCGGTGAGGGTGCGATCACGGGCTCCGGGGCGCGGATCGACGACCCGATGTGCGTCGACGACCGCGGCTGCCTCACCGAGCACAACATCACGGGCTTCTACCGCGAGGGCCATCCCCCGGCCCATTTCTGGCCCATGCAGCTGATGGAGACGGGCGTCGTCCTGGCCCTGGTCTCGGCCCTGACCTACGCGGCGTTCTGGCTCCTGCGCCGCCGCGTCCCGTCTGCCCGGTAGCTGTCTCGTCGCGGGGTGCGGGTGCGTCGTGGCTGGTCGCGCAGTTCCCCGCGCCCCTGGAGATGCGCACTTCGTGCGCGATCTCCATCGGGGCGGCGCCCCATCGGGGAAATGCGGCGCGAAGCGCCTGCATTTCAGG
>NZ_JBHYTK010000126.1:0-24495 GCF_042749255.1 Streptomyces sp. NPDC059524
CCCTCTCGTCGGCTGCGTCTGTTGTGATTATGACACCGCATCTCCATAGGGGCGCGGGGAACTGCGCGAGAAGCCCCACCGGGCCGCACCCGGCGACGAATCCGCACCAGGCAGACGCAACCCGCCCCTCACAGAAAGCCCCGGCCACCCGATGACCACGCCGTACCAGGACCTCCGCGCCCAGCTCGACACCCTCACCACCGAGGCCTTCCGGCCGGAACTCGCCGAGATCGACCAGCTCCCCACCCAGAAGATCGCCGAGCTGATGAACGCGGAGGACGCCTCCGTCCCCCAGGCGGTCGCGGACCGGCTCCCCCAGATCTCCGCCGCGATCGACGGCATCGCCGCCCGCATGGCGAAGGGCGGCCGCCTGGTCTACGCCGGCGCCGGCACCGCGGGCCGCCTCGGCGTCCTGGACGCCTCCGAGTGCCCGCCCACCTTCAACACCTGGGACGGGCAGGTCGTCGGCCTGATCGCGGGCGGCCCCGCCGCGATGGTGACGGCCGTCGAGGGCGCCGAGGACTCCAAGGAACTGGCCGCCGCCGACCTGGACGCCCTGGACCTCACCGAGCACGACGTGGTCGTCGGCATCTCCGCCTCGGGCCGCACCCCGTACGCGATCGGCGCCGTCGAGCACGCCCGCACCCGCTACGGCGCCCTCACCATCGGCCTGTCCTGCAACGCGGGCAGCGCGCTCGCCGCCGCCGCGGACCACGGCATCGAGGTCGTCGTCGGCCCCGAACTGCTCACCGGTTCGACCCGGCTGAAGTCGGGCACGGCGCAGAAGCTCGTCCTCAACATGCTGTCGACGATCACGATGATCCGGCTCGGCAAGACGTACGGGAACCTCATGGTCGACGTCCGCGCGTCGAACGAGAAGCTGCGGGCCCGCTCCCGCCGCATCGTCTCCCTGGCCACCGGCGCCGAGGACTCCGTCATCGAGGCCGCGCTCGCCGCGACCGACGGCGAGGTCAAGAACGCGATCCTCGTCGTGCTCGGCGAGGTCGACGGCCCCACCGCCGCCCGCCTCCTCACCGAGTCGGACGGACACCTGCGCGGCGCCCTCGCGGCCGCCGCCGGCACCACCGCGTAACACCCGCACGGAACCACCCCCCGCACAGCAAGGCAGCACCACCATGGCCGAGAACAAGAACCGCGACGTGGCGTCCGCGATCCTGCCGCTCGTCGGCGGCGCCGCGAACGTCACCTCCGTGGCCCACTGCATGACCCGGCTCCGGCTGGGTCTCGCGGACCGCTCCCTGGTCCGGGACGAGGAACTGAGGGCACTGCCCGACGTGATGGGCGTGGTCGAGGACGACACGTACCAGATCGTCCTCGGGCCGGGGAAGGTCGCCCGGGTCACCCCCGAGTTCGAGGAACTGGTCGAGGAGGGCCGCGCCGCGGCCCCCGCGGCCGGGGCGCACCCGGTGACGGCCGACGAACTCGCCGCACAGGGCGCCGAGTTGAAGGCGGCCCGCAAGGAGAAGAACGCGACGCCGTTCAAGCTCTTCCTGCGCCGGATCGCCAACATCTTCGTGCCCCTGATCCCGGCCCTCATCGGCTGCGGCATCATCGCCGGTCTCAACGGCCTGCTGATCAACCTGGAGTGGCTGCCCGGCATCACCCCGGCGCTCGCCGCGATCGCCTCCGGATTCATGGCCCTGATCGCGGTGTTCGTCGGCTACAACACGGCGAAGGAGTTCGGCGGCACCCCGATCCTCGGCGGCGCCGTCGCCGCGATCATCGTCTTCCCGGGCGTCGCGAACATCGAGGCGTTCGGGCAGAAGCTGAGCCCCGGCCAGGGCGGCGTCCTCGGCGCGCTCGGCGCCGCCGTCCTCGCCGTGTACGTGGAGAAGTGGTGCCGCAAGTGGGTCCCGGAGGCGGTCGACGTCCTCGTCACCCCGACCGTCACGGTCCTGGTCTCCGGCCTGGTCACGATCTTCGGCCTGATGTACGTCGCCGGTGAGGTCTCCACCGGCATCGGCACCGCGGCCAACTGGCTCCTGGACAACACCGGCGCGTTCGCGGGCCTGGTCCTCGGCGGCCTGTTCCTGCCCCTGGTCATGCTCGGCCTGCACCAGGCCCTCATCCCCATCCACACCACCCTCATTGAGCAGCAGGGCTACACGGTCCTGCTCCCGATCCTCGCCATGGCGGGCGCCGGCCAGGTCGGCTGCGCCATCGCCGTCTTCAAGCGCCTGAAGAGGAACAAGTCGATCCGTACGACCATCAAGTCGGCGCTCCCCGCGGGCTTCCTGGGCGTCGGCGAGCCCCTCATCTACGGCGTCTCGCTCCCCCTCGGCCGCCCGTTCGTCACCGCGTGCGTGGGCGGCGCGGCGGGCGGTGCCTTCGTCGGCCTGTTCTCGATGCTCGGCGACAAGGTCGGCTCGACCGCCATCGGCCCGTCCGGCTGGGCCCTCTTCCCCCTCCTCGACGGCAACAAGGGCCTCGGCACGACCGCCGCGATCTACGGCGGCGGACTCCTGGTCGGCTACGTCGTCGGCTTCCTGGCCACGTACTTCTTCGGCTTCAGCAAGCAGATGCTGATCGACCTGAACGCGGACGTCGACGCGGGAGAGTCCGCGGCGGCCCGGTCCGAGGAGGGCCCGTCGGCCCCGCACACCGACCCGACGAAGGAACCGGCCCAGGTCTGACCCGGCCGTGCAGCCAGCGCAGTCAGGTGTACACGTTCATGCGTACACCTGACTACACTGGCTTCATGAGCGAGGACGTCACCATCCGCGACGCACGGGCCAACCTGGCCGAGGTCGTCGACCGGGCCGAGGCCGGCGAGGTCACGGTGCTGACCCGCAAGGGGAAGCGGGTCGCCGCACTCGTCCCCATAGAGGTGCTCGACACGCTCGACGACGCGGCGGACGAACTCGCCGCACGGGAGGCCGAACGGCATCGGGACGACCCCACGGTGAGCATGGCCGAACTGCTGGCCGACCTCTTCGAGGGCGACGGAACCGAAGCCGGTTCCCGGGACGACGTCGCGTGAAATACGCCTTCCGGTTCACCACGCACGCGCAGCGCCGGCTCCGCACGATCGACCGCCAGCAGGCCATGCGCATTCTCACGGCACTGACCGCCCTGGGCGACGACCCGTACCGGGAGGACGCCGACACCAAGAAGCTGACCGGGCACGACGGCCTGTTCCGCCTCCGCGTCGGCAGCTTCCGGATCGTCTACGAGATCCACGACAACGTGCTGACCATCCTCGTCCTCCACGTCGGCAACCGCGGAGACGTCTACCGGAGCCTGCCCAAGTCGTAGCCGGAGATCGCCGGCCGTCCAGTGGGTGCGGGCCGAGCGGAGGAGCCGCGCGACGTCCGCGACGGCGGCGCGCCCCTCACCGCCGGCCGTCCCGGCGCCGCAGGCAGCCCGCGCAGTCGCGGGCCTGCGGGACGACGGTCAGCCACTGCCGGTCCATCGGGCGGCCGCAGCGCCGGCAGATCCCGTACGTGCCGTCGTCCATGCGGCGCAGGGCCGCCTCGACGTCGGCGAGGACCATCCGCGCGGACGCCGCGAGCCGTACGCCGACCTCCAGCTGCCCGGCGTCCTCGCGCCGCCGGCCCTCGGCGCGCGAGGACACGGGTTCGGCGAGCCGCGCCAGCTGCTCGCGGCGGAACAGCAGCTGCTCGTGCAGGTTCTCGCGCAGCGCCGCCAGGTCGGCGGCCGAGAGAGGCGACGCGCCCGCGGGGTGCCCGGTCGTCACGGCGCCTCAGACCGGCCGGGGCCGGCAGCCCACGCAGTGCCGCGTGTACGGCAGGATCTCCAGCCGCTCCGCGGGCACCGGCCGGGCACAACCCTGACAGATCCCGTACGTGCCGTCATCGACCCGCCCGAAGGCGGCCTCGATCTCGCCGAGCACCTCCCGCATCGCGGTCCGCTGCGCCACCAGCAGATGGTCCTCGGCGCTCTGGCCCCGCGCGTCCAGGGCGTCCAGCTGCGTGAGCCGGGACGCGCGCGCGTGCTCCAGGCGCCGGCGCGCCTCGTCCGGGTGGGCCGCGGCCCGGCCCCGGCCGCCGTCGAGCGACATCGTCATCCCCGATTCCTGACAGGTCCGGTCCGCACCGGTGGGCGTGCGCCCCCCGAGGGCGCACACCCTCGATCCTGGCCCGCCGAACCGTTTTCCCCCATGGGTCGCAGCACCCATTTCGACGGGGTACCGGAGCCCATTTCGCGCCGCGGGGCCTCGCGGCCCGGGGCCCGGTGATCCCGTACGTACGCGGAGGAGGCATCCTCGGGAGCGGATGACGGAACACGAGGGGAGGGGCGGGACGGTGTCCTTGTTCTGGCGGATCTTCGCCCTGAACGCGGTGGTGCTCGGCGCGGCCACCGCGCTGCTGCTGTGGGCACCGGTCACCGTGTCGGTGCCGGTGCTGCTGACCGAGGCGGTCATCCTGGTCGGCGGCCTCGCGGTCATGCTGGTCGCCAACGCCGCGCTGCTGCGCCTGGGCCTCGCCCCGCTCGACCGGCTGACCCGGCTGATGACGACCGTGGACCTGCTGCGCCCCGGCCAGCGGCTGCCCGCCGCCGGGCGCGGGGAGGTCGCCGACCTGATCCGTACGTTCAACGCGATGCTGGAGCGCCTGGAGCAGGAGCGGGCCGCGAGCAGCGCCCGCGTGCTGCTCGCGCAGGAGGCCGAACGGCGGCGCATCGCCCAGGAGCTGCACGACGAGGTGGGCCAGAGCATGACGGCGATCCTGCTCCTCCTCGGCCGGGTCGCGGGGGACGCGCCGCAGCCGCTGCGCGCCGAGCTGCACGAGACGCAGGAGATCACCCGGGGCACCCTGGACGAGGTACGGCGCCTGGTGCGCCGGCTGCGGCCGGGCGTCCTCGACGACCTGGGCCTGGTCAGTGCCCTGACCTCGCTCACCCAGGACTTCGCCACGCATGTCGGGCTGCGCGTCACGCGCGCCTTCGACACCGACCTGCCGGCCCTCCCGCCCGAGACGGAACTCGTCCTCTACCGCGTCGCCCAGGAGTCGCTGACCAACGCGGCCCGGCACGCGGACGCCGAACACGTCACCGTGGCCCTGCGCCGCACCGGCGACGGCGTCACCCTCACCGTCACCGACGACGGCCGCGGCATGCGGGCCGCGCACGAGGGCGCCGGGGTGCGCGGGATGCGCGAACGGGCCCTGCTGGTCGGCGGCCGCCTCGACATCACCCCGTCCCCCGGCGACGGCCCGGGCACCCGCGTCCTGCTGACGGCGCCCGCGGCGGCGCCCCCGGTGAGAAAGCCATGACCATGCCCCCCGCTTCCGAACGCCTGCTGCCCCGCCCGGCCCGCATCCTGCTGGCCGACGACCACGCCCTGGTGCGGCGCGGCGTCCGGCTGATCCTCGATCTGGAGCCCGACCTGGAGGTGGTCGCCGAGGCCGGCGACGGGGGCGCGGCCGTCGAACTGGCCCGCGACCCCGCGCTCGCCCTGGACCTGGCGATCCTCGACATCGCGATGCCCCGCCTCACCGGCCTCCAGGCGGCCCGCGAACTGGCCGCGCTCCGGCCGGGCCTGCGCATGCTGATGCTGACCATGCACGACAACGAGCAGTACCTGTTCCAGGCGCTGAAGGCCGGGGCGGGCGGCTACGTGCTGAAGTCCGTCGCGGACCGGGACCTGGTCGCCGCGTGCCGGGCGGTGATGCGCGACGAGCCGTTCCTCTACCCCGGCGCGGTCACGTCCCTGATCCGCAACTACCTAGACCGGGCCCGCGCCGGCGAGGAGACCCACGACCGGCTCCTCACGCCCCGCGAGGAGGAGGTCCTCAAGCTGGTGGCGGAGGGCCACTCGTCGAAGGAGATCGCCGAACTGCTCTTCATCAGCGTGAAGACGGTCCAGCGCCACCGGGCGAACCTGCTCCAGAAACTCGGCATGCGCGACCGCCTGGAACTCACCCGCTACGCGATCCGCGCGGGCCTGGTCGAACCCTGACCCCTAGTAGTACACGCCCGGCAGATACACGTCCGGCTTGGCGAACCCGGGCCCCGGCTCCACGATCCCGGCGGCCGCGGCCTGCTCGTTCGACATGATCACGGTGTCGTCCACGGGAGGCACGGGCCCGGCGGCACTCGCCACCCCGGCCGCCCCCAGCACCCCGACGACCCCCACCACCGAACCCACCACACCCCGCACGGCCCTGCCCACCCACTCATTCATCGTCATGCCCCGCTCAACGAGGGGGTGGGGCGGGAGGTCACGGATCGCCCCGGCTGCGAGAGCGGCCGCGCGGGCGCATCCTGGCCACATGGCTGAGAGCACGTTTTCGAAGATCGCGTGGACCGAGTTCCGTCCCGACCAGCGGCGCCTGGCCGCCGGAGCCGCACTGACCGGCCTCGGCATGCTCACCGCCGCGGCGGGGATCGGCGTACTCGTCTACGAACTGGCCCGCGCGGGCCGCACCTGGACCGGCGCCTGGGAGGTCCCGCCCACCGAGATGGCCTCCCGCGCCTTCCACCACGCCCAGGCGGCAGCCCAGAGCGCCGCCCAGGCCGGCAAAACCACCTGGCAGACCTACCAGGAAACCAACAGCACCCCGTAACACCCCCACTGCCTCCATAGCGGGGCGCGGGGCCGCACCCGATCAGCGACTCCGTCGCGGGGCGCGACCGGCCAGCCCCTGGGGCGCACGGAGTGTGCCTTCAGGGGCGCGGGGCTGTGCCCGATCAGCGACTCCGTCGCGGGGCGCGACCGGCTGGCCCCTGGGGCGCACGGAGTGTGCCTTCAGGGGCGCGGGGAACTGCGCGAGAAGCCCCACCGGGCCGCACCCGGCGACGAAAGCCGCATGAGGCAGACGCGCCCCCGCCCCCGGTCCGGAAACGCCCGTGGGCGGTACCCCCCGAAGGGGGCACCGCCCACAGGTTCAGACTGACCTGAGCCCAGAAGACCGGCTCAGAAGTCCATGTCACCGCCCGGCATGCCACCCGGAGCAGCCGCGGCGGCCTTCTCCGGCTTGTCGGCGATGACGGCCTCGGTGGTGAGGAAGAGCGCGGCGATGGAGGCGGCGTTCTGCAGGGCAGAGCGGGTCACCTTCGCCGGGTCGAGGATGCCCTCGGCGATCATGTCGACGTACTCGCCCGTGGCGGCGTTCAGACCGTGGCCGACGGCCAGGTTGCGCACCTTCTCCACGACGACGCCACCCTCGAGACCACCGTTGACGGCGATCTGCTTGAGCGGGGCCTCGAGCGCGAGCTTCACGGCGTTGGCGCCGGTCGCCTCGTCACCCTCGAGCTCGAGCTTCTCGAAGACCGCGGAGGCCTGCAGCAGGGCCACGCCACCACCGGCGACGATGCCCTCTTCGACGGCCGCCTTCGCGTTGCGAACGGCGTCCTCGATGCGGTGCTTGCGCTCCTTGAGCTCGACCTCGGTGGCCGCGCCCGCCTTGATGACGGCCACGCCGCCGGCGAGCTTGGCGAGGCGCTCCTGGAGCTTCTCGCGGTCGTAGTCCGAGTCGCTGTTCTCGATCTCGGCACGGATCTGGTTGACGCGGCCCTGGACCTGGTCGCTGTCACCGGCGCCGTCGACGATCGTCGTCTCGTCCTTGGTGATGACGACCTTGCGGGCGCGGCCGAGCAGGTCGAGACCGGCGTTCTCCAGCTTGAGGCCGACCTCCTCGGAGATGACGGTGCCGCCCGTGAGGATGGCGATGTCACCGAGCATGGCCTTGCGGCGGTCGCCGAAGCCCGGGGCCTTGACGGCGACGGACTTGAAGGTGCCACGGATCTTGTTGACGACCAGCGTGGACAGGGCCTCGCCCTCGACGTCCTCGGCGATGATCAGCAGCGGCTTGCCCGACTGCATGACCTTCTCCAGGAGCGGAAGGAGGTCCTTCACGTTGGAGATCTTGGAGTTGACGATCAGGATGTACGGGTCGTCGAGCGACGCCTCCATACGCTCCATGTCGGTGGCGAAGTACGCCGAGATGTAGCCCTTGTCGAAGCGCATGCCCTCGGTGAGCTCGAGCTCAAGACCGAAGGTCTGCGACTCCTCGACGGTGATGACGCCTTCCTTGCCGACCTTGTCCATGGCCTCGGCGATGAGCTCGCCGATCTGGGTGTCGGCGGCGGAGATGGAGGCCGTCGAAGCGATCTGCTCCTTGGTCTCGACATCCTTCGCCTGCTCCAGGAGGGCGGCGGAGACGGCCTCGACGGCCTTCTCGATGCCACGCTTCAGGGCCATCGGGTTGGCACCGGCGGCCACGTTGCGCAGGCCCTCGCGGACCAGCGCCTGGGCGAGGACGGTCGCGGTCGTCGTGCCGTCACCGGCGACGTCGTCCGTCTTCTTCGCGACCTCCTTGACCAGCTCGGCGCCGATCTTCTCGTACGGGTCCTCGAGCTCGATCTCCTTGGCGATGGACACACCATCGTTGGTGATCGTGGGGGCGCCCCACTTCTTCTCGAGGACGACGTTGCGACCCTTGGGGCCCAGGGTCACCTTGACGGCGTCGGCGAGCTGGTTCATGCCGCGCTCGAGGCCGCGCCGTGCCTCCTCGTCGAACGCGATGATCTTGGCCATGTGAAGTGGTCCTCCCGGACGGGGTGGAAACGCAAACGGATCGTGGCTGGTGCCCGCGACGGACGGCCTGCGCGCCTTGTGGTTCCTTGCCCCACCCGGCCCGCGGGCCTCACCGACCCGATCCAAGTTCTGTCACTCTCACTCGGAGAGTGCTAAGCCCAATGATTAGCACTCGACCCATGCGAGTGCAAGCGGCTACCACAGATCCGCGGCGCCGCGCGCCACCCCGCCACCGACCCCAAAGCCCCGGACCGCGGACCCGGGCCCCGGACCCCGGGCAGCACGAAGGGCCCGCGCCCCCGATCGGGGACACGGACCCTCGTGTCGTACGAAGCTTGCAGTCAGACGCGCGCGCTTCAGCCGGCGGCAAGCCGAACCATGTCGGCCTGCGGCCCCTTCTGGCCCTGCGAGATCTCGAACTCGACCCGCTGACCCTCTTCCAGGGTGCGGTAGCCGTCCATCTGAATCGCGCTGTAGTGGACGAATACATCCGCACCACCGTCGACCGCGATGAAGCCGTACCCCTTCTCCGCGTTGAACCACTTGACGGTGCCCTGAGCCATGCCTAACTCCCCTATTACTGGCCCTTGCACAGGACCGCACTTCGCGGACCCGGGTCAGACCTCACCCCCCAATGGATGGAGGTGTGCGCCGGAACGCGTCGACCGCGGCCGAATGTATCTGCCCAACTGCCCTCTGCAACAGGTCAATCGGACGAGAATTCTGAGCGCCCGCGATCGGGGAAACCGGGCCAACTCACCGGATCCCAGGGCAAGTCGGGCCGCATAAATGCCATAAAAGGCCCGAATGGGCGGGGCACTTTGGCTGCTTCTCAGCGGGATTCACGCAAGAACTCATATGCGTCCGTCATGCACCACGGACGGAAGCGGAGCAGCTTCCCCAACTGTACCCCGCTCAACCATGCAGAATTGCCCCCTCCCCATATCTCGCCGGGGGGGCCAATCTGGTAACTCTGGGTAAGTCAGGGAAATCCCGCACGGGTCGAGCCGATCAGCCGCCGGCGACGGCGGGAATGATCGAGACGCCGGCGCCGTCCGGCGTCGCGGTCTCCAGGCCCTGCTCGAAGCGGACGTCGTCGTCGTTCACGTACACGTTCACGAAACGGCGCAGCTTGCCCTGGTCGTCCAGCACGCGGGCGGCGATCCCCGTGTGGTTCTTCTCCAGGTCGGCGATGACGTCGGCGAGGGTCGCCCCCTCGGCCGGCACCTCGGCCTGACCACCGGTGTAGGTGCGGAGAATGGTGGGGATCCGGACGTTGACGCTCATGGTTTCACCTCTGGCGATCTCAGCCCCTGGGGGTCCCCCCGGACGAAGTCTGGGGGAGATTGAGGAGCGGGGGTGCGGGGGCAGAGCCCCCGGTTTCGGGAAGGGGCGGGGTCGGGGAAGGACTACTGAGCGAGCCCAGCCTCACGGAACGCATCCAGGCTCGGCCGGATGGTCGCCGTGGCCTGCGACGTCTCAGCGACAGCGTCCAGCGTCTTCAGACCGTCACCCGTGTTCAGCACGACAGTCGTCAGCGACGGATCGATCAGCCCCGCCTCGATGAGCTTCTTGGTGACACCGAGCGTCACACCGCCGGCGGTCTCCGCGAAGATGCCCTCGGTCCGCGCGAGCAGCTTGATCGCGTCGACGACCTGCTCGTCGTTCACGTCCTCCACGGCGCCACCGGTGCGGCGCGCGATGTCGAGGACGTACGGGCCGTCGGCCGGGTTGCCGATGGCGAGCGACTTGGCGATCGTGTTCGGCTTCTGCGGGCGGACGACGTCGTGGCCGCCCTTGTAGGCGACGGAGACCGGCGAGCAGCCCTCGGCCTGGGCGCCGAAGAGCTTGTACGGCTTGTCCTCGACGAGGCCGAGCTTGATGAGCTCCTGCAGACCCTTGTCGATCTTCGTGAACTGCGAACCGGACGCGATCGGGATGACCAGCTGGTCCGGCAGCTGCCAGCCCAGCTGCTCGCAGATCTCGTAGGCGAGCGTCTTGGAGCCCTCGCCGTAGTACGGGCGCAGGTTCACGTTGACGAAGCCCCAGCCCTCGCCCAGCGGGTCGCCGATGAGCTCGGAGCAGAAGCGGTTCACGTCGTCGTAGTTGCCCTCGATGGCGACGAGGTCACCGCCGTAGACACCGGCCATGACGACCTTGCCCTGCTCCAGGTCGTGCGGGATGAACACGCAGGAGCGGAAGCCGGCGCGGGCGGCGGCGGCGCCGACGGCACCGGCCAGGTTGCCCGTGGAGGAGCAGGAGAGGGTGGTGAAGCCGAAGGCGCGGGCAGCCTCGATGGCCTGGGCGACGACGCGGTCCTTGAAGGAGTGCGTCGGGTTGCCGGAGTCGTCCTTGACGAACAGCTTGCCCTGCTCGACGCCGAGTTCGCGGGCCAGGTTGTCGGCCTTGACCAGGTGGGTCCAGCCCGGGTTCAGGTTCGGCTTCTCGGCGACGTCCGCCGGGACCGGCAGGAGCGGGGCGTAGCGCCAGATGTTCGCGGGGCCGGCCTCGATCTGCTTGCGGAGCGCCTCGGGGTCGCCGACGGGAAGGTCGTACGCGACTTCCAGAGGCCCGAAACACTCGACGCACGCGAAGATCGGACCGAGCTCGAACTTCGCACCGCACTCGCGGCAGGAGAGACCCGAGGCGGGACCGAGGTCCACGGTCTTCTCGGAGGGGGTGGTTCCGGTGGCGACAGTCTGTACAGCCATGAGAGGCGAGGCCCTTTCTCCTCATCTTCCTCACGACGCATCTCGCCGTGAGACGGATTTGGCACCTTCCCTAGCCGGGAGCCTCGCGGTGGACAGTTGCGGTGTCCTACGAGACCGGCTGGAGGGTTGCCGGGGCTTCAACGGGCCGTATCCCTCTGCCCCTCTGGATGAGCGGTATTCGATTGTTGAACGTGGCCGACGGTGACCCCGGCATGCGGTGGTCCCCGGCCTTGTTCAAGACTGTAACCGACGGCTTGGGCGCTTGAGATAGTCGTCCGAACCGCGAGATGGATCACAAATCGTCCCGCACCACCACGCGGAGTGAGGAGCAGCCGACCGTGCTGGAAGAGGTAGAGCGCTGGCTGAACGAGCGCTCCTGGTCCGTGGCGGACCGGCCACTGCACCAGCTGATCGCCGCGAAGCGCGCGTCGGGGCAGACCGTGAGCGTCGTGCTGCCGGCCCTCGACGAGGAGGCGACGGTCGGCCAGATCGTGTCGGTGATCCGGCGCGAACTGATGACGGACGCGGTGCCGCTGGTCGACGAGCTGGTGGTCGTGGACTCCGGGTCCACGGACCGGACCTCCGAGGTCGCGGCGGCGGCCGGGGCGCGGGTCGTGCACCGGGACGCGATCCTGCCGCGGCTCCCGGCCCGGCCCGGCAAGGGCGAGGTGCTGTGGCGCTCGCTCCTCGTGACGTCCGGGGACATCGTCTGCTTCGTGGACGCGGACCTCAAGGAGTTCTCCGCGGACTTCGTGTCCGGAATCGTCGGGCCGCTGCTCACCGACCCGGACGTGCAGTTGGTGAAGGCGATGTACGACCGGCCGCTCGGTGACGCCGTCGGGCAGGGCGGGCGGGTGACCGAGCTGGTGGCGCGGCCGCTGCTCAATCTGCACTGGCCGCGGCTGGCCGGATTCGTGCAGCCGCTCGGCGGCGAGTACGCGGCCCGCCGGTCGCTGCTCGAACAGCTGCCGTTCCCGGTCGGGTACGGGGTCGAGCTGGGGCTGCTCGTGGACGCGCTGCACACGGTGGGCCTGGGCGCGCTCGCGCAGGTCGACGTGGGGGTCAGGAAGCACCGGCACCAGGACGGGCAGGCGCTCGGACGGATGGCGGCGGCGATCTACCGCACGGCGCAGCTGCGGCTCGCGCGCGGGCATCTGGTGCGGCCGGTGCTGACCCAGTTCGAGCGGGGCGAGAAGGGCTTCGAGCCGCGTACGCACGACGTGGACACGGAGGAGCGGCCTCCGATGGCCGAGATCGACGAGTACCGCGAGCGCCGGGTGGCGTGAGCGCCTTACACGTTTGAGGTGTTTCGGCGGCGGCTAGCTTGGGCGTATGGCTTCCACTCCTGGTGCTGCTGAGGTTCTTGTCGCGTCCAACCGGGGACCGGTCTCGTACGCCGTCGGGGACGACGGCACGGTCACGGCCAAGCGGGGCGGGGGCGGGCTCGTGTCCGCGCTGAGCTCCGTCGACGACAAGCTGTGGGTGTGCGCGGCGCTCGGCGACGGGGACCGGGAGGCGGTGCGGCGCGGGATCACCGAGCCGGGTGTGCGGATGCTCGACATCGACCCGGAGGTGCACGCGTCCGCGTACAACGGGATCGCGAACTCGGTGCTGTGGTTCGTGCACCACATGCTGTACCAGACCCCCCTGGAGCCGTCGTTCGGACCGGAGTTCCGACGGCAGTGGGCGGCGTACGAGGAGTACAACCGGGCGTTCGCCCGGGCGCTCGCGGACGGGGCGGCCGAGGGCGCGACGGTCGTGGTCCAGGACTACCACCTGGCCCTGGTGCCGGGCATGCTCCGCGCGCTCCGTCCCGACCTGCGCATCGGGCACTTCTCGCACACGCCGTGGGCGCCCGTCGACTACTTCCGGATGCTGCCGGACGACATTGCGGAGCAGCTGCTGCGGGGGATGCTCGGAGCGGACCGGCTGGGCTTCCTCACCCGGCGCTGGGCGGACGCGTTCACGGAATGCTGCGCGCGGATCGTGGGCGGGCCCGGCGGTACGGAGATCGGGGTGCACGGGCTCGGGGCCGACGCGGAGTTCCTGCGGGAGCGGGCGCACCGGGAGGACGTCGAGGAGCGGCTCGCGGCGCTGCGGGAGCAGGTGGGCGCGGGGCGCAAGGTCGTGGTGCGGGTGGACCGCACGGAGCTGTCCAAGAACATCGTGCGCGGGCTGCGGGCCTTCGAGCTGCTCCTCGAGACGCGGCCGGAGTGGCGGGAGCGGGTCGTGCATCTCGCGTTCGCGTATCCGTCGCGGCAGGACCTGGAGGTGTACCAGGAGTACACGGCGGAGGTCTCCTGGGTCGCGGCGTCGATCAACTCCCGTTTCGGTACGGAGGACTGGACGCCGGTCGTCCTCCACGTGAAGGACGACTTCGCGCGCTCGCTGGCGGCGTACCGGCTGGCGGACGTCGCCCTCGTGAACCCGATCCGGGACGGCATGAACCTGGTCGCCAAGGAGGTGCCGATCGTCTCCGACGGGGGCGGGTGCGTGCTCGTGCTCTCGCGGGAGGCGGGGGCGTACGAGGAGCTCGGGGAGGACGCGCTCGGGGTCAATCCCTATGACCTGATCGGGACGGCGGAGGCGTTGGGCGCGGCGCTCGACATGCCGGAGGGGGAGCGGGTGGCGCGGGGCGAGCGCTTGGCGGCGGCGGGATCCTCGTTGCCGCCCGCCCAATGGTTCCTCGCCCAACTGAAGGCCCTCCACAAGCCCTGACCCCGCCGCCCGGCGCCGCCGCCGTAGGGGCCGAACATCGTCGCCGACCGCGCCACCGTCGTGGTCGCTCGCGCAGCCACCGTAGGGGCCGAACATCGTCAGGGGCCGAGCATCGTCGCCGGCCGCGCCACCGTCGTGGTCGCTCGCGCAGTTCCCCGCGCCCCTTACGGGGCGCATCCACCCCAGCACCGATCGCGCCCCCGCCCGGGATCTGTGCATCGACACCGCCCCGAGTGCCGGACGGGGCCGCCCTGCCCCCTCTCGCCCCTGCCCCAGCCACTCCGGCTCCCCCGGCATATAGCCCGCCCCCTTCTCCCACCCTCCCGCCCCCTCCGGGGGCGTCGGCCCGGCACCCGGCCTCGGGCAGCACCCCAGCCCGGGGCACGCATCCGGTCTCCCCAGCCTTGGGCAGTCTGCCGCCTGGGGCGGCACGGGTGGGCAAGGCGGCACCCCGGCGCCGGGTGCGCGATGCGGTCGGCCTCCGCTACAGCGCCGCGCCGTAGGGGCCGAACACCGTCGCCGACTGCCGCGCCGTCCTGGTTGCTCGCGCAGTTCCCCGCGCCCCTGACGGGGCACATCCGCCCCGGCGCCGGGCAGACAGGGCCGATCGCGCCCACGCGGCGGAGCCGCACATCGGCACAGCCCCGCGCCCCTGACGGGGCACATCCGCCCCGGCGCCGGGCAGACAGGGCCGATCGCGCCCACGCGGCGGAGCCGCACATCGGCGCAGCCCCGCGCCTCTGACGGGGCACATCCGCCCCGGCGCCCCGGTCCAGCCCCGCGCGGCCCGCGGGACTTACCGGGCGCCCAGTTCCGTGGCCAGGGATTTCAGGAGAGTGACCACTCCGGACGGGCCGGGGACGGTGAGGTCGGAGCGGCCGGCCAGGTCGGGGACTTCTTCGCTGGCGCTGCAGACCAGGAGGCCCGGGGTTCCGTTCGCGCGGAGTTTCTCGACGGCGGCGTACGCCGGGAGGTCGCCGAGGTCGTCGCCGGCGTAGAGGACGGACTCGGCGCCCGTCTCGCGGACGTACTCGGTCAGGGCCACGCCCTTGTCGACGCCGGGGGGACGCAGTTCGAGGACGAGGCGGCCGGGTTCGACGACGAGGCCGTGGCGGGCGGCGAGGGCGGAGAGAGGGGCGCGCAGGGCGTCGAAGGCGGCCTGGGGGTCGGGGGCGCGGCGCGTGTGGACGGCGACGGCACGGCCCTTCTCCTCCACGTACGTGTCGTGCCACAGGCCGGCCGTTTCGAGGACCCCGGGCAGTTCGGAGCGCACCCCGGCGACTCCGGGGTGCGGCGCGGGCGCGTGGACGGTGCCGGTGACGGCGTCCCAGCGCTCGGCGCCGTAGTGGCCGAGGACGACGAGGTGTTCGAGCCCGGGCACTCCGGCGAAGCCGCCGTGGCGGACGGCGACGCCGGCGGGGCGTCCGGTGATGACGGCGACGGAGGCGACGCGGGGCGCGAGGGCGGCGAGCGCGGGGACGGCGTCGGGGTGGGCGCGGGCCTGCTCGGGGTCGGGGACGATCGGGGCGAGGGTTCCGTCGAAGTCGAGGGCGATCACGCTCCGCTCGGGGCGGGCGAGAAGCGCGGCCAGGCCTTCACGGCCGGCGGCAGTCCGTGGGGCGTCCATAGGGGCGACCCTAGAGCCGTACGCCCGAGTACCGCACCCCGGCGATTTCCGGCCGCCGGTCCCGGCCCCGCCCGGCTACCGCTCCGCGCGCCGCGATTCCCTGACCCGGCGCAGCCGGTTCACGGTCACGGGGGCGTGGGCGAGGGCGCGCTCGTCGTCGATGAGGGCGTTGAGGAGCTGGTAGTAGCGCACGGGGGCGAGGTCGAGCTCCTCGCGGATGGCCCGCTCCTTGGCCCCCGGCGACGGCCAGCTCCGCCCCTCGAACGCGAGCAGCGCCTTCTCGCGCTCCCCGAGCCCGGAGGGGAGTATGTCGTCCATGCCGCCCACGCTACTCGGCGGACTCCGCGGCCGCCGCCTCGTTCTGGATCCGGCCGAGGACGGACGCGGGGCTTCCGTTCGGGGCGACGGTGGCGCCGATCTGCTTCTTGATCTCGGCGCTGATCTCGGGCCAGGACGTCTTGTTCGCCGGGTAGTAGGTGGCGCCGGCGAGCTCGTCGATGAAGGGGCTGAGGGCCTTGTCCTGCGGGGCGTCGCGCATCTCGTCGGAGGCGGAGGCGGTGACGGGGGCGACGGTGTACTCGCGGGAGAAGTCGAGGACGTTCTTCTCGCTGTAGACGAAGTCGAGGAACGCGCCGACCGCCTTGGCGTGGCCGCCTTCCTTGAAGGCCATCATCCAGTCGGTGACGCCCATGCGGCTCTTGGGGGTGCCGTCGGGGCCGGGCACGGCGACGTCTCCGTAGGCGACGCCCTTGGCCTTGGCCATGTTCATGAGGGTGGGGTGCCCGGAGAGCATGCCGACCTCGCCGTTGGCGAAGGCCTTGAAGGCGGGGGTGCGGTTGAGGCGCGCGGGGGCGGTGGGGCCGGTGAGTCCGGCGCCGACGAGGTCGTCCTTGAGCCAGTTCAGGGCGCGGACGTTCTGCGGGGTGTCGATGGAGTACGAGCCGACGTTGTCGGTGTAGCCGCCGCCGTTGGAGAGCATCCAGATGAGGGTCTCGGCCTGGGCCTCCTCGCCGCCGAGCGGCAGCGCGAAGGGGTAGGTGACGCCCTGCGCCTTGAGGGCGCGGGCGGCGGTGACCAGCTGGGACCAGGTCTTCGGGGGCTCGATGTCGGCCTGCGCGAAGAGCTTCTTGTTGTAGAAGAGGCGGCGCGTGGAGGCGGCGAACGGCATGCCGTACTGGGTGCCGCCGACCTCGCCGGCCCGGCTCATCTCGCCGAGGAAGTCGGCCTGGACGGGCACGGAGAGCAGCTGGGAGACGGGGTAGAGCTGTCCGGCGGCCGCGTAGTCGGCGTAGGCGCCGACCTGGGCCATGTCGGGCGGATCCCCGGCGTCGACCATCGCCTTGACCTTGGCGTCGACGTCTTCCCAGGAGTAGACCTCCACGTCGACGCGGACGCCGGGGTGGTCCTTCTCGTACGCGTCGGTCAGCGCGTCCCAGTACTTCTGCGAGGTGTTGTCCTCGGAGTCGCCGTAGTCGGCGGCGACGAGCTTCAGCGTCACGTCACCGGAGCCTGTGGCTCCGCACCCCGTGAGCAGCGACGACGTGGCCACGACGGCCAGTGCGGCCGCCGCGGTCAGGGCTGTCCTCCCCTTGCGCACTGCCGGTCCCCCACCCTGGTCGGTCGGCCCCGGGTCTCTCCCACGGCCCTCGAACAGAAGGTCTACACCACAGGCGGGCCGGATCGGAAACGCACGTTCGGGCGTCGGCCACACGGCCGTACGAGGCTACGCCCGAAAGCGGAGTTCATGATTCCTCAAGTTGTGGTTCTTTCATGGTTGTTGCGGGGGCGGCGCACCCTTATCGTGATCGCGCTCCGCGACGATCTTGAACCGCCGCCGAGTGGTCGCCCTAGTGGACTAGACCTCTTATGGGTGGACGCGCGACACTGTCCCCCGTGAGACATGTCATCGCCCTGGACGTGGGCGGCACCGGAATGAAGGCCGCCCTGGTCGGGGCGGACGGCACGCTCCTGCACCAGGCGCGCCGCGCGACGGACCGCGAGCGCGGCGCGGACGCGGTCGTCGAAACGATCCTCGACTTCGCCGCCGAGCTGCGCGCGTACGGCGAGGAGCACCACGGCGAGAGCGCGGTCGCCGCCGGCGTCGCCGTGCCCGGCGTCGTCGACGAGGACCACGGCATCGCGCTGTTCGCCGCGAACCTCGGCTGGCGGGACGTGCCCATGCGGGCCCTGCTCAGCGAGCGGCTCGGCGGCATCCCGGTCGCCCTCGGCCACGACGTGCGCACCGGCGGGCTCGGCGAGGGCCGGCTCGGCGCGGGCCGCGACGCCGACCGCTTCCTGTTCATGCCGCTCGGCACCGGCATCGCGGGCGCCATCGGGATCGACGGCCGGATCGAGCCCGGCGCGCACGGCTCGGCGGGCGAGATCGGCCACGTCGTCGTACGGCCCGGCGGGACGCCCTGCGGCTGCGGCCAGCGCGGCTGCCTGGAGCGGTACGCCTCCGCCTCGGCCGTCACCCTGGCCTGGCGGGAGGCGAGCGGCGACGCGAAGGCCACCGCCGCGGACTGCGCCCGGTCCGTCGACGCCGGCGACCCCCTCGCCGCGAAGGTCTGGCAGGACGCGGTGGACGCCCTCGCCGACGGACTGGTGCTCGCTCTCACTCTGCTGGACCCGCGCACCCTGATCATCGGTGGCGGTCTGGCCGAGGCCGGGGAAACCTTGTTCACACCCCTGCGGGCCGCGGTCGCCGAACGCGTCACCTTCCAGTCGCCCCCCACGATCGTCCCGGCCGTCCTCGGGGACACCGCCGGATGCCTGGGCGCGGGCCTCCTCGCCTGGGACCTGCTCGCCGCCACCGAGCACCCCGAGAAAGCCGAAGCCGACAGCACGGACAACACGGAGGTAACCGCCTGATGGCCACAGCAAAGGTGCTCGCCGGTGCCCGGGTGGTACTGCCCACCGGGACCGTCGCCGACGGACGCGTCGTCGTCGACGGCACGCGGATCGCCGGGGTCACCCCGGACGGCGCCGAGACCGTCGACCTGTCCGGCCACTGGGTGGTCCCCGGCTTCGTCGACATGCACAACCACGGCGGCGGCGGCGCCTCCTTCACCTCCGGCACCGTCGACGAGGTCCTCAAGGGCGTCGCGACGCACCGTCTGCACGGCACCACGACCGTCGTCGCCTCCCTGGTGACGGGCGAGGTCGACTTCCTGACCCGGCGCGCCGGGATCCTCTCCGAGCTGGCCGAGCAGGGCGAGATCGCGGGCATCCACTTCGAGGGCCCGTTCATCTCCCCGTGCCGCAAGGGCGCCCACGACGAGACGCTGCTGCGCGACCCGGACCCGGCCGAGGTGCGCAAGCTGATCGACGCCGCGCGCGGCCAGGCCCGTATGGTCACGCTCGCCACCGAGCTGCCGGGCGGCATCGACTCGGTGCGCCTGCTCGCCGAGCACGGGGTGATCGCGGCGATCGGCCACACCGACGCCACGTACGAGCAGACGGTCGAGGCGATCGACGCGGGCGCCACGGTCGCCACCCACCTCTACAACGCGATGCCGGGCCTCGGGCACCGCGCGCCCGGGCCGATCGCCGCGCTCCTGGAGGACGAGCGGATCACCGTCGAGCTCATCAACGACGGCACGCATCTGCACCCGGCCGCCCTGGAGCTGGCGTTCCATCACAAGGGCGGCGAGAAGGTCGCGTTCATCACCGACGCGATGGACGCGGCGGGCTTCGGCGACGGGCGCTACATGCTCGGCCCGCTGGAGGTCGAGGTGAAGGACAGCGTGGCGCGCCTGGTGGAGGGCAACTCGATCGCGGGCTCGACGCTGACCCTGGACCGCGCGTTCAAGCGGGCCGCGACGATCGACCGGATTCCGGTCGAGGACGTCGTGCGCGCGATCTCCGCCAATCCGGCGCAACTGCTGGGCGTGTACGACCGGGTGGGCTCCCTGGAGCCCGGCAAGGACGCCGACCTCGTGGTCCTGGACGAGGCGTTCGACCTCAAGGGCGTGATGCGCAAGGGTGAGTGGCTGGTCGAGCCCGAACTGGCCTGACATCGTTGTTGGTTGAACCGGCCCTCGCTCCGGGGGCTGGGCCAACCGCCGCCTCTTTGGCATGATCGGCCCCCGTTACCGAAAGTACGCACGGCTCCGGCACGTGCGCGTATCCGACGGGGGGTGAGGGCCGATGATCCTCACGGTCACGCTGAACACCGCACTCGACATCACGTACGGGGTCAAGGCGCTGCGCCCGCACGCCTCGCACCGCGTCACGGAGGTCACCGAACGGCCCGGCGGCAAGGGGCTCAACGTGGCCCGGGTGCTCGCCGCGCTCGGCCACGAGACCGCCGTGACCGGCTTCGCCGGCGGCCCGACGGGCGAGCAGGTGCGCGCGGGGCTGCGCGGCACGGAGCGGGTGCGGGACGCGCTGGTGCCGGTCGCGGGGCCGACCCGTCGCACGATCGCCGTCGTCGACGCCACGACCGGCGACACGACGCAGCTCAACGAGCCGGGCCCGCTGATCACTCCGGCCGAGTGGGCCGCCTTCCAGGAGTCCTACGAGCGGCTGCTGCGCTCCGCGTCCGCGGTCGCCCTGTGCGGCAGCCTTCCGCCGGGCGTCCCGGTCGGCGCCTACGCCACCCTCGTACGGGCCGCGCGCGCCGTGTCCGTGCCCGTGCTGCTCGACACCAGCGGGGAGCCGCTGCGCCGCGGCATCGCGGCCCGCCCCGACATCGTGAAGCCGAACGCGGACGAGCTGGCCGAGCTGACGGGCTCGCACGAGCCGCTCGGCGCGATGAAGGACGCCCGCAGACGCGGCGCCCACAGCGTCGTCGCCTCCCTGGGCGCGGAGGGACTGGTCGCCCTCACCCCCGAGGGCGAGTGGCGCGCCCCGGCCCCCGACCGGCTGTCCGGCAACCCGACGGGCGCCGGCGACTCGGCGGTCGCGGGCCTGCTCAGCGCCTGGGTGGAGAAACTGCCCTGGCCGGACCGGCTGGCCCGCGCCGTCGCCCTGTCTGCGGCGACGGTGGTGGCCCCGGTGGCCGGCGAGTTCGACCGCGCGACCTACGAGGACCTACTGGCGAAGGCCGAGGTGCGCGAGCGCGCCGAGGCCGGGTGAGCGACTAGCCGCGGGTCAGCCAGAGGCGGTCGAAGTTCGCGTTGCACTGGTTGCCCTCGGCGCAGGAGATCGTGATCGCGTTCGTCCCCTTGGTGAGCTGGACGATGGCCCACGTGTTCGTCCAGCCCTTCGCCCAGTCGCCTTCCTCGGCGCCGGCGAAGTTCTTCATGTTCAGCGGGCGCTGCTGCTTCGTCCCGTTGACGTCGATCGTCGCGTCGGAGTCCTTGCCGGGGACCCCGTAGTCGACGTGCAGCTTGTACTGGCCGTCCTTCGGGATGCCGCTGACGGTCCAGGTCAGCGCGGCGCCGGGCTGGCTGAAGCCCGCGACGTACTGGCCGCCCGCGGCCTTCGCGCCCGGCACCTCGGCGGAGATGGAGGTGCCGCCGGCCAGCGTCAGCTTCTTCGCGTCGGTCTTGGGCAGGGGACCCGGCTTGGCCGGCTGCTTCGACGGCTCCTGGCTCGGCTCGACCGTCTGCGCCGGAGCGCTCGACGCGGGGCCGCCCGCTTCGCCGCCCTTGTCGTCCGTGTCGTTGCCGAGCATGGCCACGCCGATGCCGATGACGACGGCGGCCACGACGGCGACGGCGCCGATCAGCAGCGCCTTCGTGTTCGGACCGCCGGAGCCCCGGCCGCCGGAGCCGCGCCCGTGCGAGGCCGCCTGGGGCGGGCCGGGCTGCGACGGGGCGCCGTGCACCGTCTCGGGTGCCTGGTAGTGCGCGTTGGGCTGGCCGTACGCGGCGGTCTGCTGGCCGTACGCCGCCGTCTGCTGCTGCGGCGGGACCTGCTGCCCGTACTGGCGCTCGCCGACCGCGCGGACCTGGTTGTACGAGGTGCGGGGGGTGCGGGAGTTCGGGTAGCCGTAGCCACCGCCCCCGCCGTCCGGCGGGGTCGCCCCGGCCGCCTGACCGTCGGCGTACAGATAGCCGAACGGGTCGTCGCCCTCGGGCGTGGTGTTCGCGCCGTTGTTGCCGGGCGCCATCCCTGATCACTCCCTACACGTGTGCTTACCGGGGGAGCGTACCCGGTATGGGGGAGCCCAAGGAGTGGCCTTGACCTCACCGAGACCGGTGGAGGCGGGGCGCCCCAGGTCAGCCCGCCCGCCTGTGCTGTTTGGCACGTGATCTTTTCTCCACGTACATCCGCTGGTCGGCGGACTGGAGCACTTCCTCGGCCGTCATCCCGCAGTGCGCCCAGCCGATGCCGAAGCTGGCGCCGACGCGTACGGCCCGGCCGTCCACCCGGATCGGGGGGATGATCGCGTTGCGCAGGCGGACCGCGAGGTCCTCGGCGTCCGCGCGGCACAGCCCGTCGGCGAGCACCACGAACTCGTCGCCGCCGAGCCGGGCGACCGTGTCCCCGTCGCGGACTCCGCTGGTCAGCCGCCGGGCGACCTCGATGAGGACCGCGTCGCCCGCGTTGTGCCCGAAGCGGTCGTTGATCGACTTGAAGCCGTCGAGGTCGCAGAAGAGGACGGCGAGGCCCTTGGTGCCGTCGTCGACGCCCTCGCCGTCGGGGGCCACGACGTGCACGTGGTGGTCGAAGCCGTCGTAGCCCTCGTACAGGCCGGAGGTGTGCGGGACGATCGCGCCGAAGTCGAAGCCGTGCCCGTTCGAGTCCACCGCCGCGTGGGCGCTCTGGTCCCCGTACGCCGCGTCGAGCGAGTCGACGGCGCTGGGCCGGCCGTCCTGCGGGCGGATGCACAGCCGGGCGGAGAGGCGGGCGCGCAGCTCCGCCGAGTTGGGCAGCCCGGTCAGCGAGTCGTGCGAGGCGCGGTGGGCGAGGTGCAGCTCGCGGCGCTTGCGCTCCTCGATGTCCTCGACGTGGGTGAGCAGGAAGCGGGGGCCGTCGGCGGCGTCGGCCACCACCGAGTTGCGCAGCGAGACCCACAGGTAGGTGCCGTCGCGGCGGGCCAGGCGCAGCTCGGCGCGGCCGCCCTCGGCGGAGGTGCGCAGCAGGGTGCCGATGTCCTCGGGGTGCACGAGGTCGGAGAAGGAGTAGCGGCGCATCGCGGAGGCGGGGCGGCCGAGCAGCCGGCACAGCGCGTCGTTGGTGCGCAGGATCCGGCCGTGCTGGTCGCCGCCCATCTCGGCGATGGCCATGCCGGAGGGCGCGTACTCGAAGGCCTGGCGGAAGCTTTCCTCGCTGGCGCGCAGGGCCTGCTGCTCGCGCTCCAGGCGGACCAGGGCGCGCTGCATGTTGGCCCGCAGCCGGGCGTTGCTGATCGCGATGGCGGCCTGGAAGGCGTACATCTGGAGGGCCTCGCGGCCCCAGGCGCCGGGCCGCCGCCCGTTGCGCGGGCGGTCGACGGAGATGACGCCGAGCAGCTCGCCGCCGGCGGCGCCCGTCGCGTACATGGGGGCGAAGAGGCGGTCCGCGGGGTGCCACTCGTCCTCGAAGCGGGGCGGCGGGCCGTCGGTGAACCACTGCGGGACGTCGTCCTCGTCGAGGATCCAGCCCTCGGTGTGCGAGATGAAGCGGAGCTCGCCCCAGGCCTCGCCCATCGCGAGCCTGCGGTCCCAGGAGGTGCGGGAGCCGACGCGGCCGGTGATCAGGGCCTCGGCGGTCGGGTTGCCGGAGAAGGCGGCGACGACCAGGTCGCCGTCACCGCGGACGAGGTTCACACAGGCCAGCTCGTACCCGAGTCCGGTGACGACACCGTCGGCGACGGTCTGCAGGGTGTCGGCCAGGCTGCGGGCGGTGTTCATGTCCGCCATCACCTGGTGCAGCTGACGCAGGGTCGCAAGACGGACGTAGGGCTCCGACTCGGTCTCCATGCTCAGCTCTCCCCGAGACCTCGACAGCACTCCAGAATTCTCATCGGCTCTGTTCGCACGTGCAGCAGCACGTTCATTTCGCAGTGTCGACCGCCACTGAATCACAGCGAGCAGCTCACCCGGTACACAGGGTCAACAAAAAGGGCGCCCTGTGACTCAAGTCACAAGCGATCGACGTGGGTTGGACGATTGAACGGAGGATCCGGTTCCGCCGGAAGCCCTCCGGTTCCGCCGGGAGACCTAGGTCCTGGCTCGGCCCCGGGTCCGATGCGGGACGCCGGGCCGGGCGATTAGCGTCGTACGCGTGTTGAAGACTCCCCCTGCCGCGCCCGTACCGCCCGCCTCCCTCGTCCCGGCCGTCCCCGCCGGGCATCCTGAAGGCGTGAGCCACGACGAGTTCCGCGCCGCCCTGTCCCGCCTGGCCTCGGGGGTCGTCCTGCTGACCGCGACCGAACCCGACCTCGATCCCGACGACCCGGCCGCCCCGACCGGCGAGTACGCGGGCATGACCGCGACGGCCTTCATGTCCGTCTCGCTCGACCCGCCGCTCGTCCTCGTCTCGCTGCGCAACAACTCCCGGATGGACGACCTCCTCGACGAGCAGCCCCTGTGGGCGGTGTCCGTCCTCGCGGAGTCGCAGAGCCACATCGCGGGCCGGTTCGCCATGAAGGGCCGCCTCAGCGACCGGCTCCTCTTCGAGGACATCCCGTACGTGCGGGGGGAGCGGACGGGGGCGCCGCTCGTGGGCGGGGCGCTGGCGACGCTCGAGTGCCGTACGGAGCAGCGGGTTGTCGCCGGGGACCACACGCTGGTCATCGGCCGGGTCCTGAGCGCGGCGCTTCCCAGCGTCGAGGGGGGCCCGCTCATGTACTTCCGGGGCCGCTACCGCCACCTGGGCTAGGGCGGGGGGCGCCTTCTCATCTGCCGAGTGCGCCCGGTGCGCGGCTGCGGGTCCGTCGTGGTTGGTCGCGCAGTTCCCCGCGCCCCTGAAATGCATGCCCTTCGGGCGCATTTCCCCGAGAAAGGTGCCCGTCGGCTTCTCCTCGGGGAAGGCGCGGGATGCCC
>NZ_JBHYTK010000127.1:0-18280 GCF_042749255.1 Streptomyces sp. NPDC059524
ATAATCATTAATCTGTTAAATGCGCCCGAAGGGCATGCATTTCAGGGGCGCGGGGAACTGCGCGACCAGCCCCCACCGGCCCGCAGACGCCGAACCCCCGCCCCCGGCAGACGCGCAGCGCGCCCCCGCACCGACTCCGCGCCCCATCTGGCAGGCTTCCCGCATGAACCTGCACAGCGTGATGCTCTACGGATGCGCGGCCGTCGTCGTCGTGGTCGGCGTACGCGTGCTGGCGGCGATCGCGGTCCTCGGCGACCGGGACACCCAGGAGACCCGGGACACCGGCGAGACCTCGCCACCGCAGGCGCTGCTGAGGGCATGGCGGCGACCCCTCCCGTGGGCCGCCGCGCTCCTCGTCGCCGTCATGGTGGCCTTCGGCATCGCGCAGCTCGCCGCGCCCGGGGTGATCGACGCCCTGGAGCGGCAGCCGCACGGCGACTGGTGGCGAGCCGGCACCGCCCTGCTCGTCCAGTCCTCCGGCTGGTTCCAGATCCTGTTCAACCTGGCGGCCCTCGTGGCCGTCGCCCCCGTCGCGGAACGGCACTTCGGTCCCGTCCGCACGCTGATGATCTTCGTGCTCAGCGGAGTCACCGCGCAGGCCGTCAGCATGTCCGGCTGGAGCCCCACCGGAGGCGGCGACTCCGTCGCGATCTGCGGCCTCGTCGGCGCGCTCGCCACCTGGTACGCACTGCGCGGCACCGACCTCCTCCTGCGCCGGACCGCACCCCTCGTCCCCCTCGCCGGCCTCGTCCTGTGCCTGCTGACCAACAACCATGGCGTCGGCCTCCTCATGGGCTCCCTCCTCGGCGCCGGACTCGCCCTTCCCGCCCGCCGGCCCCTGGCGGCCTGACCGGACACCGGCGCCCTGCGTTACGTTCGAACCGTGAACGACACCACCAGCACCGCCGGCCGCATCGTCCTGCTCACCACCAGCCACCGCGTCGCCCCCGGACTCCTGTCCTGGCAGGCCTGGCAGGTGCTGCGCGCCGCCGACGAGGTGCTGTGCGCCGACCCCGGCCACCCGCAGCTGCCGTACCTCAAGGAGGCCGGCGTCGAGCCCCGGCTCACCGCCGTCACCGCCCGCGAGCTCGTCGACCGGTGCGCCGACGGCGGCCGCACCGTCGTCGTCCTCGCCTCCGCCGACGGCGACCGCCGCCTCACCGACGGCCTCGCGACCCTCGCCGGGTCCGGCCGCGAACAGATGCCGTCCCTCGAACTGCTCCCCGGCTCCTACGACCTCCCCGGCGCCCGCCTCCTCGACCTCGTCCAGGTCATGGACCGCATCCGCCGCGAATGCCCCTGGTCGCAGCTGCGCACCCACGAGGACCTCGCCAAGTACGCCATCGAGGAGGCGTACGAACTCGTCGAGGCCATCGAGACCGACGACCGCGAAGAGCTCCGCGAGGAGCTCGGCGACGTCCTCCTCCAGGTCGTCTTCCACGCCCGCATCGCCGAGGAGGCCACCGGCGACGACGAGCCCTTCTCCATCGATGACGTCGCCGGCGGCATCGTCACCAAGCTCATCCACCGCCACCCGCACGTCTTCGGCGACGAGAGCGCGGCGACGCCGGAGGAGGTCCGGGAGATCTGGCTGCGCCGCAAGGGCGAGGCGAAGCAGCGCGCCTCCGTCACCGACGGCGTCCCCGTCGGCCAGCCCGGCCTCGCCCTCGCCGCGAAGCTCGGCTCCCGCGTCCGCACCGCCGGACTCGACGTGCCGCTGCCCGCCGGCACCGGCGTCGGCTACGAACTCCTCGCCCTCGCCCTGCGCGCCGAGGCCGACGGCGTCGACCCCGAGGCCGCCCTGCGCGCCGCCGCCCGCGCCTACCGCGACGCGGTCCGTGCCGCCGAAGGCCTCCCGGATACGGTCGAGGAGTGACCCAGAGCCCCACCCCCGCCGAGATGCCCGAACTCTTCACCTGGGAGTTCGCGAGCGACCCGTACCCCGCCTACGCCTGGCTGCGCGAGCACGCACCCGTGCACCGCACGACCCTGCCCAGCGGGGTCGAGGCCTGGCTGGTCACCCGGTACGCGGACGCCCGCCAGGCCCTCGCCGACCAGCGGCTCAGCAAGAACCCGGAGCACCACGACGAGCCCTCCCACGCCAAGGGCAAGACGGGCATCCCCGGCGAGCGCAAGGCCGAGCTGATGACCCACCTCCTGAACATCGACCCGCCGGACCACACCCGGCTGCGCCGTCTCGTCTCCAAGGCCTTCACCCCGCGCCGCGTCGCCGAGTTCGCCCCCCGTGTCCAGGAGCTGACGGACGACCTGATCGACCGCTTCGCGGCGAAGGGCGAGGCGGACCTGATCCACGACTTCGCCTTCCCCCTCCCCATCTACGCGATCTGCGACCTCCTCGGCGTCCCCCGCGAGGACCAGGACGACTTCCGCGACTGGGCGGGCATGATGATCCGGCACGGCGGGGGGCCGCGGGGCGGGGTCGCCCGGGCCGTCAAGAAGATCCGCGCCTACCTGGTCGACCTCATCCACCGCAAGCGCAACGATCTGGGCGACGACCTGATCTCGGGCCTGATCCGGGCCTCCGACCACGGCGAGCACCTCACCGAGAACGAGGCGGCGGCGATGTGTTTCGTGCTGCTGCTGGCCGGCTTCGAGACGACCATCAACCTGATCGGCAACGGCACGTACTCCCTGCTGAGGAACCCGGATCAGTTCGCTCGTCTGACCGATTCGCTCGCCCGGGGCGACGAGGGGTTCCTCGACACCGCGCTGGAGGAACTGCTGCGCTACGACGGGCCGGTGGAGTTGGCCACCTGGCGCTTCGCCACCCAACCGCTGCAGATCGGCGGTCAGGACATCGCGAAGGGCGACCCCGTCCTTGTAGTGCTGGCTGCCGCCAACCGCGACCCGGCCCGTTTCGACGACCCGGACGCGCTCGACCTGGGCCGCGGCACCAACCCGCACCTCGGCTACGGGCACGGCATCCATTACTGCCTGGGCGCCCCACTGGCTCGGCTCGAAGCCCGTACGGCCCTGGCGACCCTGCTGACCCGGCTGCCGGACCTGCACTTGGCCGCCGACCCGGCCGACCTGCGCTGGCGCGGCGGGCTCATCATGCGGGGCCTCAGAAACCTTCCGGTTACCTTCACCTCCGAGCACAGTAAACATTCCTGACCCGCCTCCGAGGGAGGGGCGATATCGGGAAACGGGGGAATTTGCCGATTCGCATACTTCGGTGAGGGGTCCGAATTACGATCACCTCTACATGGCACGGCCCCGGAGCGGGAACTCCGGGGCCGTGTGAATCCCGGCGGTGTCCTACCACCCCGGGTTTGGCACAGTCGCGGAAGGACTGAACATGTCCATTCTGGCATTCCGGCCCCGGGCCGGAGAGCAACTTGTCGTGGTGACCTACCGGCGGGTGTCCACCCAGAGGCAACTCGACGGATCCGGACTCGAAGAGCAGCGGGCGGATTGCCTGCGCTGGTTGCGGAGTCACCCCGAAGTCGAACTCGCGGACGACTACGTGGACGAGGCGATGTCGGGCACCGGTGAGGAACGGCCCGGACTGGAACGTCTGATGAATGACGCACGCGGCGGCGCGTTTCAGCGTGTGATCGTCGCGAGCGTCGACCGGGTCGGCAGGACGGCCCAGGCCGCTTACCAGTGGGCCTGGGGCATGGCTGATCTGGGAGTCCACATCATCGCCGTGCGCGAAGGGATCGACACGAGCACGGAGACCGGATGGGAGGACTTCCGGCGCTGGGTGACCTACGCGGACCTGGAGTGGCGGCGGATCCGGCAGCGGACCATGGCGGGACGCGAGTCGACGATCTCGTACGGCGGATGGCCTTCGGGCCCGCCCCCCTTCGGATACCGGATTGTCCCCGGCACCGTGCAGACGGCTGATGGACGCCGGGCGCTTTCGATCCTGGTCACCGACGAACGGGAGGCCGCCGTCATCCAGGAGGCGGCGGCCCTGCTCATCGAGGCGGGCATGAATTGCCGGCAGGCGGCGGACGAACTGAACCGCAGGGGTTGGTCCACCCGGTCCGGAGCCCCATGGAGCGCGGCCAATCTTCGTTCGCGGCTGAGTGGGGAGACGATCCATCACGGCTATGTGACGTACCGGAAGGCCGGACGGGCAGGCAGGCCCAACACGACGCGACGGACGGAAACCGGCGAACCCTTGCACGGAGCAGCGCTCAGGATTGGTGTTCCGCCCATTCTGAGCGAGGACCGGGCCGGGCAACTGATGGTCGCGCTGCGCCAGACGGGCTTTCGGAACGGCCGCCGAGAGGACCGCGTCTACCCTCTCAGCGGCCGGATCACAGGGCAGTGCGGGGAGGCGTACACCGGGGCTACGGAGGGAGACCGCCGGGTGTACCGCTGCCGGGGCCGTCTGGCCAAGACGTGCCGCGATCACAACCTGCGGGCTGACGAGATGGACGCGGCGGTTCTGCACGATGTGGTCGGTCTGATCCTGGATCAGGGGCCGGTGGTCGATGCGCTGCTGTGCCACTGGACGGAGACCGCTTCCGGGGACCGCACGTCGTACGAGCAGCGCGTTCAGGACTTCGACCGTTCCATTGCCGAGCACGAGCGGATGCTGGAGGACTCGGTGCCCGCATCGATCGAAGCCGGTATCCCGCCGCAGATCATGGAGGCGGCCGCCACCAAGATCCGGGAGCGGCTGCACGATCTGCACCGGCAGAAGGCCGTTGCCGTCCGGTGGCTGGGTGGTGATGAGGGAGGACGCACGACGGCGAACGCTCTCGTTCACGGGATCAGGAACGGCAGCGTGGACGAGGGCGGCATGCCGCCGGAACTGGCGAGCGCCCTCTTCGAGGCGCTCGATGTCCGTGTGCGTCCTACGGAGTTCGAGGACGGGCTGCGGTCGGGAGTGCGCTGCCCCGTCACCGAATGGCACCGCAGCACCGGAATGCTGATTCCGCCCGACCCCACCGAGCGTCAGTGGGAGTCAGTCCTGAACGTACTGCGTCCCCTGTTCACGGCGCGGCACTTCACGAGTCGGCACGACATCAGGCTGCAGTTCTGCGGAATGCTGCACCGGCTGCGGCGCGGACTGAGCTGGCGGGACATGCCGGATACGTGGGGACCGGTGGATCCCATCAGGGTGCGTCAGCTGAACTGGTGGAAGAAGGGAGCCTGGCCGCAGATCATGAAGACCCTCGGAGCCGAGTCGCGGGGCGAACCCGTGCCCTGTCGACCGGTGCTGCCGTCGTTCGTCCTGACCACGGGCGTCGGCGACGGAGGGGCCGCTGAAAAGCCGATGACCCGGCGGGATCCGGCCCGGTAGCGTGCGGGGTATGTCGAGTCCCGAGTCGGACAGGTCGGGGGCTGTCGGTCACGCCGTCAGCCCCGAGAACCGGTGATCGTGTAAGGACACGCCCCTAGGGTGCTGACCGCGGTGACGAGAAGACGTCCACGTCCCTCTCCTCACCCGGAGCCTCTCGATGCCTTTTCCCCTCTATCTGCTGTCCCTGGCGGTCTTCGCCATGGGCACCTCGGAGTTCATGCTCGCCGGACTCCTGCCGGACATCGCCGCCGGTCTCGGCGTGCCCGTCGGTGCCGCCGGACTGCTGACCACCGCCTTCGCGGCGGGTCTCGCGGTCGGCGCCCCGGTCATGGCGGTGCTCACCCGCCGCCGGCCGCCCCGTACCGTCCTGCTCGTCTCGCTCGGCGTCTTCGCCGCGGCGCACGGGGTCGGCGCGCTGACCACGGACTTCGGGGTGCTGCTCGTGACCCGCGCGGTCGCGGCGCTCGCCGACGCCGGGTTCCTCGCTGTCGCCCTGACGACGGCGGCGCAGCTCGTGGAGCCCGACCGCAAGGGGCGCGCGCTCGCCGTCCTGCTGTCCGGTACGACCCTGGCCACCGTCGTCGGGGTGCCCGGCGGGGCGGTGCTCGGCGCCCTGCTCGGCTGGCGGGCCACGTTCTGGGCCGTCGCCCTGCTCTGTGTCCCGGCGGCGCTGGGCATCCTGCGCGGTCTCCCGGCCCTGGCCCCGGCCCCCGCGGCGCCGCTCGACGCCGAACTCGGCCAACTGCGCAGCCCCCGGCTGCTGTTCGTGATGCTGCTCGCGGCGCTGGTGAACGCGGCGACCTTCGCGAGCTTCACCTTCCTGGCCCCGGTGGTGACCGGTCCGGCCGGGCTCGGCGCCCTCTGGGTCCCCGTCACCCTCGTGCTGTTCGGCGTCGGTTCGCTGGTGGGCGTCACGGTGGCGGGGCGACTCGCGGACCGCAGTCCCGGTCGCGTCCTCGCCGTCGGCGGCCCCCTTCTTCTCCTGGGCTGGCCGGGAATGGCGCTCCTCGCCGTCCATCCGTCCGTCGTTCTCGCGCTGGCCTTCCTGATGGGGGCGCTCTCGTTCGGGGTCGGCAGCACCCTCATCACCCGGGTCCTCTACGTGGCCGAGAACGCCCCCACACTCGCGGGCGCCTGTGCGACGGCGTCCCTGAACGTGGGCGCCGCCGCGGGTCCGTTCCTCGCGGCGGCGGTCCTCGGCGCGGGGGCGGGGGAGGCGGGGCCGTTCTGGGTGAGCGGGGCGCTGGTGGCCGCGGCGCTGGCGCTCGCGTTGTGGCGGCGTACGGAGTTCAGGGCAGCGGGACCGTCACCCGCGGCAGGAACCAGCCGACGAGCGGTCCCAGACCCAGGGCGATGACCACGGTGCCGGCGCCGAGCGTTCCGCCCAGGAGCCAGCCGGTGCCGGCGACCGTGACCTCGATGCCGGTGCGCACGACGGCGACGGGCAGCCGGGTCAGCCGGACGAGCCCGGTCATGATGCCGTCGCGCGGCCCGGGTCCGAGCCGGGCGCCGAGGTAGAGCGCGTCGAAGAACGCCAGCGCGACGAGCCCGCACAGCAGGTAGCCGATCCGCGCGGCGAGGCCGTGGGGATCGGGCAGCAGCGCGGCCGTGGCGTCGGCGGCGAACCCGACCAGCGCGATGTTGAGGAGCGTGCCGGGGCCCGGTCGTTCGCGCAGCGGGATCCACGCGAGCAGCACCAGAAGGGAGATGAGGTTCGTCGTCCAGCCGAAGCTGAGGCCGAGGGTGAGGGCGGTGCCCTCGGTGAGCACGTTCCAGCCGGCGGCGCCGAGTCCGGAGCGTACGAGCAGCATGACGGCGGCGCCGTAGCCGACGAGGCCGAGGAGGAGCTGGGGGACGCGGCGCGCGGGGCGGGTGCGCAGGGAGAGGGGAGGGGGTGCGGGCATGCGGTCCAGCTTCCGGAGCATCTGGTCCCGGGTTCCATAGCCAGATTGCCTACGCTGGCCCGATGAAGGTGGGTTCGTACGCGGTGGCGCGGATGGTCGGGGACTGGCAGGAGGGGCCGGGGCCCGGGCACCGGCGGCTGTCGGACCGGTTGCGGCTGCTGATCCTGGACGGCCGGATCGCGCTGGGCGCGGCGCTGCCGAGCGAGCGGGACCTGGCCGGGGCGCTGGCGGTGAGCCGGACGACGGTCGGTGCCGCGTACCGGACGCTGGCCGAGCACGGGTATCTGGCCACCCGTTCGCGGGCCAGGGCGACGGTGCGGCTGCCCGACGACGCGTCGGGCCGGGTGCCGGAGCGGACGGACGAGGGGGCGGTCGACCTGTCGGTCGCGGCGCCCGCGGCACCGGTCGAGATCCTGCACGCCGCGTTCGCGAGCGCGCTGCGGCGGCTGCCGCACCACTTCGGCCGGCACGGCTACGACCCGTACGGGGTGGGGGAGCTGCGTGCGGCGGTCGCGGACTGGTACGGGCGGCGCGGGCTGCCGACGACGCCGGGTCAGATCATGGTGACCAGTGGGGCGCAGCACGCGCTGGCGCTGCTGACCCGGACGCTGGTGGCGCCGCGGGACCGGGTGCTGATCGACCATCCGACGTATCCGCACGCCATCCGGGTGTTCACGGAGGCGCGGGCGCGGCTGGTGCCGGTCGGGCTGACGGCTTCCGGCTGGGATGTGCCGCAGTTGCGCGCGGCGGCGCGGGGCGCGGCGCTGGCCTATCTGGTGCCGGACTTCCACAATCCGACGGGGCTGTGCATGCCGTCCGGGGTGCGGCGCGAGCTGCGGCCGGGGTGTCTCACGGTGGTCGACGAGACGATGGCCGATCTGGCGCTGGACCGTGCGCCGGACGTGGCGGGCGCGGAGCCGCTGGCGGCGCACGTACCGGACGCGGTCAGCGTCGGGTCCGTGTCGAAGAGCGTGTGGGGCGGGCTGCGGATCGGCTGGATCCGGGCGCGGCCCGCGCTGCTCGAACGGGTGGTCAGGAACCGGCCGGTGACGGATCTCGGGACGCCGGTGCTGGAGCAGCTCGCGACGGCCGTGCTGCTCGACGAGGGCCGGACGCGGCGGGCGGACGCGCTGGGGGAGTTGCGGGCGCGGCGGGAGGTGCTCGTGCGGGAACTCGGCGAGAGACTTCCGGAGGTCGAAGTTCCGTGTCCCGCGGGCGGTCTGACGCTGTGGGCGAGATTTCCGGAGCCGGTCGCGTCACGGCTGGCGGCCGTGGCCCCGGACCACGGTGTGACGGTGGCGGCGGGGCCACGGTTCGGGGTCGGCGGGGCGTTCGAGCGGCATGTCCGACTGCCTTTCACCTTGGCTCCTGAGCTGCTGGTTCAGGGGGTGGAGCGGCTTGCCGCGGCCCGGGACGCGGTGGCCCGCGGGGCCTTCGGGCACCACGTTCCGCCGCCCACCGCATGAGGTTCGGACTGAACAAAACTGACAGGCCGTCAAAGCTGTGACTTTCACGTGATCTCCGCTGCATCGACTTGTGACAAGCGTTCGAGTCCCGCTACGTTCACAACCCACCGCGTCGGCACCGTCCGTCGCACCCGCGACACCCGTCGCGGGCGCAGCATCAGTCTCGCGAAAGGCATCCGCATGCTCTCCGGGAACGGTCGTCACCGTCGCCCTCGTCAGGCTCCTGCTCTCGTGGTCGCCGCCGGTGTCGCCGGCAGCGCCATCGCGATCCCGCTGCTCGCCGCGTCCAACGCGAGTGCCGCCACCACGCAGGCCTGGGACCGGCTCGCCGAGTGCGAGAGCGGCGGCCAGTGGAGCCTCGACGCGGGCAACGGGTACTACGGCGGGCTGCAGTTCTCGCAGGAGCTGTGGGAGCAGTACGGCGGCCTCGACTTCGCGCCGAGCGCCGACCAGGCGAGCCGTTCGCAGCAGATATCCGTCGCGGAGAAGGTGCTCGACGACCAGGGGCCCGGCGCCTGGCCGAGCTGCTCCATCACGGCGGGCCTCTCCAAGAGCGACAGCTCGGCCGAGGTCGACCCGGGGGCGAGCACGCCGCCGCCGGCCCTCGGCGGTTCGTCGGGCGGGCTCCTCGGGATCGGCGGGGACGCGAACGCCGACAAGGGAGAGAAGAATCACGACGACGGGGGCAATTCGGACACCCCGTCAGACGACGCCTCCGGGGATACCTCCGGTAACGCCAAGGGTGACGCGTCCGACGGCAAGGTGGGCGACGAGCCGAGCGGCGGCGCCACTGCCTCGCCCTCCGGCGACGCGGCGGTGGACGAAGGTGACGCGCGGGGTGAATCGGACAAGTCCGGCTCCGATGCCTCCACTTCCCCGGACGGGCCGAAGGGCTCCGGCGCACCGGACGCCTCCCCGTCCGCCTCCAACCCTGCCTCCGAGGGCTCCGGCGCGGGCCGCCACCGCGGCGGCGCCGCCTCCGACGACACCGCCGACTCCCGTACGGGAGAGGGCCGTCACGCCTCCCGTGACGACCGGCGCGACGGCGACGCGTACACGGTGCGCGCCGGCGACAACCTGTGGGACATCGCCGACTCCCAGGGCGTGGACGGCGGATGGACCGAGCTGTACCAGCTCAACAAGAAGGCGGTCGGCTCCGACCCCGACCTCATCCTTCCTGGTCAGAGTCTGGATCTTGGGCTCGAATCGGGCGAAAAGTAGCGGGAGTTCAGGGCGGGTTGCTGCCTGAATGTCCGATTTGGCGAAAGTGAGAGATGGGTCTCAAAGGGCCTGATCCGCTTTGAAAACCGCCGGATCGGCTGCGTACGGTCTGACCGCTCGCCACAGCGGGCCCCGACGGATGTCACGCCGAATCCTGCCAACCTCCGTACGGGAACAGTCGACGCGTCAGCGCCGTGGGCAGGAGCGGGGGACCCAAGGTAGGCGCCGTCCGGAAAGCGATACTCCGGTACGGCTTGGGGTTAAGCCGCGCACTAGGTTGCGCGGCCGGGCACTCACTGGCCCGCACCCGACAGCTCACCTCGTAGGCGTCGGTGAGGGGATCTCTCCATGCTGTTCTCCAGCAAGGGCAAGCACCGCCGCCCGTCCAAGGCCGTCCGTGTCGCCACGCTCGCCGGTGTCACCGGTGCCGCCGTCGCCGTTCCGCTGATGGGTGCCACCGGCGCCTCCGCCGCCACCGCCTCCGAGTGGGACGCCGTCGCCCAGTGCGAGTCCGGCGGCAACTGGTCGATCAACACCGGCAACGGCTACTACGGCGGTCTGCAGTTCTCCGCCTCCACGTGGGCCGCGTACGGCGGCACCGCCTACGCCTCCACCGCCGACCAGGCCTCCAAGGCGCAGCAGATCTCCGTCGCCGAGAAGGTCCTCGCCTCCCAGGGCAAGGGCGCCTGGCCGTCCTGCGGTGTCGGCCTGTCCGGCGCCTCCACCTCGAACCCGGCCCCGGCCCCCGCCGAGCAGCAGCAGACCCAGCCGCAGCCCGAGCGCAAGGCCGAGCAGCCGGCCAACCGCTCGCAGGAGCGCCAGGCCCCGAAGGCCGCGCCGAAGAAGACCGTCACCACGCCGACCGGCAAGAAGGTCGCCAAGGGCGACGGCGAGTACAAGGTCAAGAAGGGTGACTCCCTCAGCGCGATCGCCGAGGCGCACCACACGACCTGGCAGAAGCTCTTCAAGCTGAACGACGACATCGTCCAGGACGCCGACCTGATCTACCCGGGTCAGCAGCTCCACCTGAAGTAAGCCGCCCCCTATATAGGGGAGCGCCCCCCCGCACTCGGCATCGGCGGACGCCGAGTGCCGGCCGCTCGCCACGTGACCCTCTGCCCCGGCCGCCGGGGTGGGGGGTCCCGTCGTTCGCCGAGTGCGGGCCCGGTGGGGGCTGGTCGCGCAGTTCCCCGCGCCCCTGAGATGCATGGCGCTGCGCGCCGCATCTCCCCGATAGAGGCGCCGGGCGCCTTTCGTCTGGGGAAGGCGCGGCGAAGCCGCATGCCTTCCAGGGGCGCGGGGAACTGCGCGACCAGCCCCCACCGGCCCGCACCCCGCGACGAAACCCGACCGCCCCCCACGGACCGTTCACCCGCGAACCACCGGCGGTATTTGTTCCCGTCGGAAACATTTCGCTCACGGCGGAGTCCAAGAGACGGGCGGTCGGCTGGCCGATGGCCCGCGTGCGGTTAGGCTCAAGCCATGCGGAACCGCGCACCGCGGCCCCGCACAGCCCGCGTCACATCCCAGAAGGAGATGCTCGTGCCGTCCATCGACGTCGTCGTAGCCCGGGAAATCCTGGACTCCCGAGGCAACCCCACGGTCGAGGTCGAGGTCGGCCTCGACGACGGCAGCACCGGCCGTGCTGCTGTTCCGTCCGGCGCCTCCACCGGTGCGTTCGAGGCCATCGAGCTTCGCGACGGTGACCCGAACCGCTACCAGGGCAAGGGTGTCGAGAAGGCCGTCCTCGCCGTCATCGAGCAGATCGGCCCGGAGCTGGTCGGCTACGACGCCACCGAGCAGCGCCTGATCGACCAGGCCATGTTCGACCTGGACGCCACCGACAACAAGGGCTCCCTCGGCGCCAACGCCATCCTCGGCGTCTCGCTCGCCGTCGCCCACGCCGCCTCCGAGGCCAGCGACCTGCCGCTGTTCCGCTACCTCGGCGGTCCGAACGCGCACCTGCTGCCCGTCCCGATGATGAACATCCTGAACGGTGGGTCGCACGCCGACTCCAACGTCGACATCCAGGAGTTCATGATCGCCCCGATCGGCGCGGAGTCCTTCTCCGAGGCGCTGCGCTGGGGCACCGAGGTCTACCACACCCTCAAGAAGGTCCTGAAGAGCAAGGGTCTGGCCACCGGCCTCGGCGACGAGGGCGGCTTCGCCCCGAACCTGGGCTCGAACCGCGAGGCCCTCGACCTCATCCTCGAGGCCATCAAGGAGGCCGGCTACATCCCCGGCCAGCAGGTCGCCCTCGCGCTCGACGTCGCCGCCTCCGAGTTCTACAAGGACGGCAAGTACCTCTTCGAGGGCAAGGAGCGCTCCGCCGCCGAGATGACGGAGTACTACGAGGAGCTCGTGGCGGCCTACCCGCTCGTCTCCATCGAGGACCCGCTGTTCGAGGACGACTGGGCCGGCTGGAACGTCATCACCGCGAAGCTCGGCGACAAGGTCCAGCTCGTCGGTGACGACCTGTTCGTCACCAACCCGGAGCGCCTCGCCCGCGGCATCGAGGAGAACTCGGCCAACGCCCTGCTCGTGAAGGTGAACCAGATCGGTTCGCTCACCGAGACCCTGGACGCCGTCGAGCTCGCCCAGCGCAACGGCTTCAAGTGCATGATGTCCCACCGCTCCGGCGAGACCGAGGACGTCACCATCGCCGACCTCGCCGTCGCCACCAACTGCGGCCAGATCAAGACCGGCGCCCCGGCCCGCTCCGAGCGCGTCGCCAAGTACAACCAGCTGCTGCGCATCGAGGAGATCCTCGACGACGCCGCGGTGTACGCCGGCCGCAGCGCGTTCCCGCGCTTCAAGGGCTGACCGCCGCCGACGCGGTAGTTACGTACGTCCCCGCACTCGGTCCCGTACCGTGTGCGGGGACGTACGCACGTGAAGGCAAGGGGAGGCGGGAGATCCGATGCCGGGAAAGCTCCGCGACAGGGGCCAGTTCGACTCGGCCCGCTTCTCCACGGCCACCCGCCTGCGGGCGCTCGGCGAGCAGACCGCCGAGCGCGTGTACCGCTCGCAGAACAAGCGGCAGGCCCGCCGCTCCCGGCTCACCGGCCGCGCGGCGCTGCTCGCCCTCGTCCTGTGCACCCTGGTCGTCGCGCTCGCGTACCCGATAAGGCAGTACGTGTCCCAGCGCGGCGAGATCGCCGACCTGCGGCGCACGCAGCAGGAGGCGAAGGAGCGGGTGGACCGGCTGCGCGACGAGAAGGCGCGCTGGCAGGACGACGCGTACGCGGAGCAGCGGATCCGCGAGCGTCTGCACCTGGTGCTGCCCGGCGAGACCGGCTACATCGTGCCCGACCCGCGCTCCACCACCACCGGCCGCGCCGAACAGGGCGAGGCCGACCGCCCCTGGTACTCGAACGTCTGGGACGGCGTCGACAAGGCCGACCGCTGACGCCCCCGACCCGTACCCGTCATCCCGCACACCCGTAAGCCCGCAGACGAAAGACGACGCGACACAGTCATGGAAACGCCTCCGCCGCAGACCGAGCCCACCACGCCCACGGACGCCGACATCCACGCGTTCCAGGAGCAGCTGGGCCGCCCGCCGCGCGGTCTGCGGGCCATCGCGCACCGCTGCCCGTGCGGCAACCCGGACGTGGTCGAGACGGCCCCGCGCCTGGAGGACGGCACGCCGTTCCCCACGACGTACTACCTGACGTGCCCGCGCGCCGCGTCCGCCATCGGCACCCTCGAGGCCAACGGCGTGATGAAGGAGATGACGGAGCGGCTCAAGACCGATCCGGAGCTCGCGGAGAAGTACCGCGCCGCGCACGAGGACTACATCGCGCGCCGTGACGCCATCGAGGTCCTGGAGGGCTTCCCGAGCGCCGGCGGCATGCCCGACCGCGTGAAGTGCCTGCACGTGCTCGTCGGCCACTCGCTGGTCGCGGGCCCCGGCGTGAACCCGCTGGGCGACGAGGCCATCGCGATGCTGCCCGAGTGGTGGCGCAAGGGCCCCTGCGTGACGCCGTGCGTCGAGCAGGAGGACGCCAAGTGACCCGCGTCGCCGCCATCGACTGCGGTACGAACTCGATCCGCCTGCTCGTCGCGGACGCGAACCCGGAGACGGGCGAGATCGTCGACCTGGACCGCCGGATGACGATCGTGCGGCTCGGCCAGGGTGTCGACCGCACCGGCCGGCTCGCCCCCGAGGCGCTGGAGCGGACCTTCGCCGCGTGCCGCGAGTACGCCGGGATCATCAAGAAGCACGGGGCCGAGAAGCTGCGCTTCGTGGCGACCTCCGCCTCGCGCGACGCCGAGAACCGGGACGACTTCGTCCGGGGCGTCGTCGACATCCTGGGCGTCGAGCCCGAGGTCATCACCGGTGACGAGGAGGCGCAGCTCTCCTTCACGGGTGCGACGAAGGAGCTCACCGGCCGCGCCGACCTGGACCGGCCGTACCTGGTCGTGGACATCGGCGGCGGCTCCACCGAGTTCGTCGTGGGCGACGACGCGGTGCGCGGCGCGCGCTCCGTGGACATCGGCTGCGTGCGGATGACCGAGCGTCATCTCGTCGGCCCGGACGGCACGGTGACGGACCCGCCCTCGCCGGCCCAGATCGAGGCGATCCGCGAGGACATCGCGGCGGCCCTGGACCTGGTGGCGGGCACGGTCCCGATCGACGAGGCGGGCACGCTGGTCGGCCTCGCCGGTTCGGTGACGACGGTGGCCGCGCTGGCGCTCGGCCTGAGCGAGTACGACTGGACGGCGATCCACCACGCGCGGATCTCCTACGAGCGGGTCGCCGAGCTGACCGACTGGCTGCTGACGTCGACGCACGACCAGCGCGCCCTGAAGCCGGTCATCCACCCGGGACGGGTCGACGTCATCGCCTCCGGCGCCCTCGTGCTGCGGCTGATCATGGAGCATGTCGGGGCCCGCGAGGTCGTCGTCTCGGAACACGACATTCTGGACGGTATCGCCTGGAGCGTGGCCTGATCCCAGGCCGCACCGGGCCCGTTCCGCGAGGGGCTCGACCGAGCGTTCCGGGTCTCTCCCGAGCGCTCGGACGAGCGCCGCGACACGCCCTGACGACACCCCGTCGGGAAAGTTCGTGAACTTCTTCACAAGGATTTCGGTCCCATGGGGCGCGGATTCGGGCCCATAGACCCGTTCGGGGCGGTCAAACGCCTCTGGGGGCGGGCGATCGCCTTGCTTTCCGAGGCGGGCGGCGGGGCGGAACCGGTAAGTGGTCCATCGCCCTGGGGGGCTCACCGTGGCTGCTCAAAGGGGGTGAGCAACGACCGGCGGCACCCCGTGGTTCCCCTCCGGGACCATGACATGGGTCACGTGGGCGGCGCAGTGTAGCAGAGCCCCCACCCAACCTTGTGAAGGGGCGCACGAGCGACCCCCTCCAGTCGGGTGGATACTCGATGGCATGAGCACCACGGAGCGTCCCAGGATCCTCATTGTCGGGGGTGGGTACGTAGGCCTGTACGCAGCGCGTCGCATCCTCAAGAAGATGCGATACGCGGAAGCGACCGTCACGGTCGTCGACCCGCGCTCGTACATGACGTACCAGCCCTTCCTCCCCGAGACCGCCGCCGGCAGCATCTCGCCGCGCAACGTCGTCGTCCCGCTGCGACGCGCTGTGCCGGGCGCCGAGATTCTCACCGGCCGCGTGACCAACATCGACCAGGACCGCAAGGTCGCCACGGTCTCGCCGCTCGTCGGCGAGGCGTACGAGGTGCCCTTCGACTACCTGGTGATCGCGCTCGGCGCCGTCTCCCGCACCTTCCCGACCCCCGGCCTCGCCGAGCAGGGCATCGGCATGAAGGGCGTCGAGGAGGCCATCGGCCTGCGCAACCACGTGCTCGAGCAGCTCGACAAGGCCGAGTCCACGACGGACGAGGAGATCCGCCGCAAGGCGCTCACCTTCGTCTTCGTCGGCGGTGGCTTCGCGGGCGCCGAGACCATCGGTGAGGTCGAGGACCTGGCGCGCGACGCGGCCAAGTTCTACAAGAACGTGAAGCGCGAGGACATGCGCTTCGTGCTCGTCGACGCCGCCGACAAGGTGCTGCCGGAGGTGGGCCCGGAGCTGGGCACCTACGGCCGCAAGCACCTGGAGTCCCGCGGTATCGAGGTCTACCTGAAGACCACCATGCCCTCCTGCGTCGACGGCCACGTCGTGCTGAGCAACGGCCTCGAGGTCGACGCCAACACGATCGTGTGGACCGCCGGTGTGAAGCCGAACCCGGCGCTGGCCCGCTTCGGCCTCCCGCTCGGCCCCCGCGGCCACGTCGACACCCAGGCGACCCTCCAGGTCCAGGGCAGCGACTACATCTGGGCCGCGGGCGACAACGCCCAGGTGCCCGACCTCGTCGGCCGCAAGGCGGGCAACGAGAACGCCTGGTGCCCGCCGAACGCGCAGCACGCCATGCGCCAGGCCAAGGTCCTCGGCGACAACGTGGTCTCCGGCATGCGGGGCTTCCCGCAGAAGGAGTACAGCCACAGCAACAAGGGCGCCGTCGCGGGTCTCGGCCTGCACAAGGGCGTCGCGATGATCGTCATGGGCAAGATGAAGATCAAGCTCAAGGGCCGTCTCGCCTGGTACATGCACCGTGGCTACCACGGTCTGGCCATGCCGACCTGGAACCGCAAGATCCGTGTGATCGCCGAGTGGACGATCAACATGTTCCAGAAGCGCGACATCACCGCCCTGGGCGCCCTCGAGACCCCGCGCGAGGAGTTCTACGAGGCCGCCAAGCCGGCCCCGGCTCCCGCCAAGGCCGAGGAGAAGAAGGTCGAGGAGAAGGCCAAGGCCTCCTGACCCGCCGGTAGTTCACGCCCGAAGGGGTCGTCCGCCATCCGTGGTGCGGGCGGCCCCTTCGGGCGTTTCCGCGGCGGTTTACGTGGCGGCTACATGCATTTTGCTCTTCCGTGACGCGGAGACGGGACTGCCGTACCGGGTACGTGGTGTTTACGTAAGTGCCGGACCGTACATCTCGGTCCGTTCCGGGAACCCCCCGCTTCACGGAGGTGTGCGCCATGCAGGACGCCGCACAGCGGCTGAAGAACCTCGCCGAAAAGCTCTTCGGCGCCGAACTCCCGGTGCGGCTGCGCGCCTGGGACGGGTCGGAAGCCGGGCCCCCGGACGCCCCCGCCCTCGTCGTCCGCCACCGCCGCGCCCTGCGCCGCCTGCTGTGGAAGCCGGGCGAGCTGGGCCTCGCCCGCGCCTGGGTGGCCGGCGACCTCGACGTCGAGGGCGACCTCTACGAGCTGCTCGACGCCCTGTCCGACCTCATCTGGGAGCGTCCCGAGGAGGAGCGCCGCGGCCTCGCCGAGTCCCTGAAGGACCCCTCCGTGCGCTCCGCCGTCGCCGAGCTCGTCAAGCTCGCCGGACCGTTCCCGCCGCCCGCGCCGCCCGCCGAGGAGATGCGCCGCACCGGCCGCCTGCACCGGCACACCAAGGGCAGCGACAAGAAGGCCATCAGCCACCACTACGACGTCGGCAACGACTTCTACTCCCTCGTCCTCGGCCCCTCGATGGTCTACTCCTGCGCCTACTGGGAGAGCCCGGACGCCACCCTCGAGGACGCCCAGCGCGACAAGCTCGAACTCGTCTCCCGCAAGCTGGGCCTGAAGCCCGGCATGCGGCTGCTCGACGTGGGCTGCGGCTGGGGCTCCATGGCGATCCACGCCGCCCGCGAGCACGGCGTCACCGTCGTCGGCGTCACCCTCTCCCAGGAGCAGGCCGCCTTCGCCCGCAAGCGCGTCGCCGACGAGGGCCTCACCGACCGCGTCGAGATCCGCGTCCAGGACTACCGCGACGTGCGCGACGGCCCGTACGACGCCATCTCCTCCGTCGGTATGGCCGAGCACGTCGGCGCCGAGCGCTATCTGGAGTACGCCCAGGACCTGTACGCCCTGCTCAAGCCCGGCGGGCGGCTGCTCAACCACCAGATCGCGCGCAGACCCCAGCTCGACGAATCGGCGTACTCCGTCGACGAGTTCATCGACGCCTACGTCTTCCCCGACGGGGAACTCGCCCCGGTCGGCTCCACCACCGGCATCCTGGAGCGCGCCGGGTTCGAGGTGCGCGACATCGAGGCCATCCGCGAGCACTACGCCCTCACGCTGCGCCAGTGGGTGCGCAACCTGGAGGCCCGCTGGCCCGAGGCCCAGAGGCTGGTCAGCCCCGGCCGCGCCCGCATCTGGCGCCTCTACATGGCGGCGTGCGCCCTGAGCTTCGAGCGCAACCGCATCGGCGTCAACCAGATCCTCGCCGTGAGGACCCCGGACGCCGGGGCGTCGGGGATGCCCTTGCGGGCCCGTACCTGGAACTAGCTCCGGACACGGAAGGGGGGGGGGGGGGGGGGCGGGTGGGGGGGGCGCGGGCGGGGACCCCCCCCGCCCCCCCCCGCGCCGGTTGGGGCGCGGCGGGGTAGGAG
>NZ_JBHYTK010000127.1:18290-24332 GCF_042749255.1 Streptomyces sp. NPDC059524
CGCCCCGGGGGGGGGGGGGGCCCCCGGGGGCCGCCCACACCCCCCACCCCCCCCGCCCCGGGGGGGGGGCGGGTTCACACCCCCCCCCCCGCCCCCCCTTGCGCACAACCGCTCCCGCGCTACTCCGACTTGATGGCCGTCAGCATGTTCAGACGGGCGGCGCGGCGGGCCGGCCACAGGGCCGCGAGGATGCCGACCACCGCGGCCAGGGCGAGGAAGATCCCCATCCGGCCCCAGGGCAGCACCAGCGCGTACGTCGACATGGTGTTGCCGATCAGCTGTCCGGCCGCCCAGCCGAAGAACACGCCCAGGCCGATGCCGAGCACACCGCCGAACAGGGAGATCACCAGGGACTCCAGGCGGACCATGCGCTTGATGCCCTTGCGGTCGATGCCGATCGCGCGGAGCATCCCGATCTCCTGCTGACGCTCGAAGACCGACATGGCGAGGGTGTTGATGACACCGAGGACGGCGACGATGACCGCCATCGCGAGCAGCCCGTAGAGCATGTTCAGCATCAGCGTGAACATCTGGGCGATCTCGTTTGACAGGTCCTGGCGGTCCTGGATCTTCACCGCCGGGTTCTCGCCGAGCGCCTTCGTCAGCTTGTCCTTGGTGGCGTCGGACGGGCCGCCGGACGTCTTCAGCATCACCTGCATGTCCGAGGCGCCGTCGCTCATGTGCGGGTTCAGCGTCGGGGCGTCGAGCATGATGCCCCGGATCATCTGGTTGCCCTCGTAGACCCCGGCGACGGTCAGGCGCTGCTTCTTGCCGTCCTCGTAGGCGACGGAGAACGTCGAGCCGGCCTTCCAGCCGTGGTCCTTCGCCGTGTCGTCGTCGACGACGACGTTCGTGCCGCCGACCCGGAACCGGCCCTCGTCCACGGGCAGGTCCGCCAGGCGCGTGATCGTGCGGCCGTCGACGCCGGTCAGGTACTCGGTGGTGCCGTCGATGCGGGACGGGGAGTTGGACAGACCGCTGGTCGCGGTGACGCCGTCGGTCTTCTGCAGCGTCTTCAGGACGTCGGGGGACAGGTAGTTCCCGTTCGCCATGGAGACGACGTAGTCGGCCTTCAGGGAGTCCGCGGCCATCTTGTCGATCGCCGACTGGACGCTGCCCGCGATGACGGTGAGGCCCGTGATCAGGGTCAGCCCGATCATCAGCGCCGAGGCGGTCGCGGCCGTACGGCGCGGGTTGCGCACCGAGTTGAGGCGGGCCAGCTTCCCGGAGATGCCGAACACGCGCAGCACCGGGGCCGCCGCCGCGATCAGCGGACGGGACAGCAGCGGCGTCAGGATGAAGACGCCGATGACCAGGAGCGCGGCGCCCGCGCCCATCGGCAGCTGCCCGGAGTCGCCGCTCATCGTCGTCGCGGCCAGCACGGCCGTGACACCGGCGGCGGAGACGAGCGCGCCCAGCGTGTTGCGCAGGACCAGGGACTTGGCGGTCGGGGCGGCGTGCACCGCGCTCATCGCCGCGACCGGCGGGATCTTCGCGGCGCGGCGGCCCGGCAGCCACGCGGCCAGCATCGTGATCACGACACCGACGAGCAGCGACGCGACGACCGTGCCGACGGACACGACCAGCGGGCCGTCCGGGATGATCGCCCCGGTCCTGCCCATGAGGGAGCGCATGCCCGCGCCGATGCCGATGCCCACGACGAGACCGGTCACCGCGGCGGCCGCGCCCACGAAGAACGCCTCGATCAGCACCGAGCGCGTCACCTGCCGGCGCGAGGCACCGACCGCGCGCAGCAGCGCCAGCTCCTTGGTGCGCTGGGCGACCAGCATCGTGAACGTGTTGGCGATGATGAAGATGCCGACGAACAGCGCGATGCCCGCGAACACCAGCAGCATGTTCTTCATCGAGCTCATCGACGAGGAGATGGCCTCGGCCTGGTCGTCGGCGAGCTGCCGCGCCGTGTCGGTGTGCACGGCGGCGCCGTCCAGCGCCTTGTCGAGGTTCCGCTTCAGCTGGTCCTGGCCCGTGCCCGCGGCGGCCTTCACGTCGATCTCGTCGTACGCGCCCGGCTTGTGGAACAGCTGCTGCGCGGTCGCCGTGTCGAACAGGGCGAGCGAGCCGCCGGCCGCGACGTTCCCGTCGTCGGTGGTGAAGACGCCGGTCAGGGTCGGGGTCAGGACGGGGCCGTCGACGGACATGCGGACCTGGTCGCCGACCTTGTAGCCGGCGCGCTTCGCGGTCTCGGCGTCGAGGGCGACCTGGTTCGCGCCGTGCGGGGCCCTGCCGGACGTGAAGGGGTACCGGGAGTCGTCGTCGCCCCAGTAGTTGCCGCCCTGGGTGGAGAAGCCGTTGCCGACGAGCTTGCCGTCCTGGTCGGCGACGGCCGCGTACCCGCTGACCACGCCGTACGCGGAGGCGGCGCCCGGCACCCGCTCGGCCTTCTTCAGCGTGGCGTCGGTGAGCTTCACCTCCTTGCTGACCTTGTCGCCCTCGGCGGCGGTGGCGCCGGGGGTGAGGGCCACGTCGACGTGGTCGAAGCCCTTGGCGGAACTCTTCTCCAGGGCGCCGGAGATGGTGTTGGTGAAGACGAGGGTGCCGGAGACGAAGGCGACGCCGAGCATGACGGCCAGCACGGTCATCATCAGGCGGGCCTTGTGCGCGAGCACGCTGCGCAGGCTTGTACGGAACATGGGTTCGGGTCAGTCCTGGGTTCGGCGGGGCCCCGGCTCGGCGCCATCGCGCCATGGGGGCAGAAGGTCGTATCGGCGGGTGACACGTACGGCGTGGCTGGTCGCGCCCACGCGGCGGAGCCGCACATCAACAGAGCCCCGCGCCCCTTACGGGGCGCATCCTGCGGGGCGGGGGAAGCGACGGGTCAGCTGGTGCGGCCCTTGGCGTCGAAGCCGGGGGTCCGGGGGTTTCCCCCGGGAAGACTGCGCATGCGGTCCAGGACCGTGTCGGCGGTCGGGGCGGCCATCTCGTCGACGATGCGGCCGTCGGCCAGGAAGATCACGCGGTCCGCGTACGCCGCGGCGACCGGGTCGTGGGTGACCATGACGACGGTCTGGCCGAGCTCGCGCACCGAGTTGCGCAGGAAGCCGAGCACCTCCGCGCCGGAGCGCGAGTCGAGGTTTCCGGTGGGCTCGTCGCCGAAGACGATGTCGGGCTTGGAGGCGAGCGCGCGGGCCACGGCGACGCGCTGCTGCTGGCCGCCGGAGAGCTGCGCGGGCCGGTGCCCGAGGCGGTCGGACAGGCCCACCATCTGGATCACGTTCTCCAGCCACGCCTTGTCGGGCTTGCGGCCCGCGATGTCCATGGGGAGCGTGATGTTCTCCAGCGCCGTCAGCGTCGGCAGCAGGTTGAACGCCTGGAAGATGAAGCCGATCTTGTCCCGGCGCAGCTTGGTGAGCTGCTTGTCCTTGAGGGAGCCGAGCTCGGTGTCGCCGATGCGGACCGAGCCGGACGAGAAGGTGTCCAGGCCGGCGACACAGTGCATCAGCGTCGACTTGCCGGAGCCGGACGGGCCCATGATCGCGGTGAACTCGGCCCGCCGGAAGTCGACGGAGACCTGGTCGAGCGCGACCACCCGGGTCTCGCCCTGTCCGTAGACCTTGCTCAGATCCGTGGCGCGGGCGGCCGCTGTCACGGTCCGGTCGGCGAGAGGGGTGGTGGTCACGGAGGGTGCTCCTGTCGGTACGGGGGACTGCCTGCTGGGGACCGTTCCATCGTCTCGGCGGAACGCCGCCCGGGAGTCAGCCGCTGCTCCCGTTCCCGGGGGCGACTGGAGTCGGACCGAGGGGCTCCGGGTCATACCTGGGGATGACCCGGAACCCCGAGCCGCCGGGCGGCGCCGCACCCGGGCGTGCGCCTGAGGTGAAATTCCGTCAATCCACGTGGACGCGCACCTGCGGCGGGAAGGGCACGTGGCAAGTGCGGATGGCGTCTGTCAGGGGCCGATGCAGGGGCTGATGCACCCTCAGACCTCAATAAAATAAGACAACATCGCGAGGGAGGCCCGCCGGCCGGGGGAGGCCGCCGGATAGGCTCGGAAGGTCGACGCGGAGCCCCACAGCCTGCCCGGATGGTGGAATGCAGACACGGCGAGCTTAAACCTCGCTGCCCCTTCGCGGGCGTACCGGTTCAAGTCCGGTTCCGGGCACCTCCTCCCCTCCCGCCGCCGGTCACGCTGTGTTCCCGGCCGGGGAACACAGGGGTGCTCCGCCGCGTTCCTCGTAACAGACTGGGAAAGATCCTCCCTGAGCACTAGGGTCGGATCTTTGCCAGCCCATTACTCTTGTGGGAAGGCCATACACGGTGGCCATGGAGGAGTGAGATGAGGAGCAGCAACCCGGTCTTCTCGCGACGGGGGTTCAGCCGCGACAACGGCTATGCGCAGTTCGACGCGCGTCAGTCGCAGGCCGGGGGACCCGCGGTCGGGACGCAGGCCAATCCGTACGGCCAGGCCCCCGCCGGCAACCCGTACGCGCAGAACCCCTACGCCCAGCAGGATCTGCAGTACGGCGCTCCGCAGGCGCCCGCCACCACCGGCCGTATGACGATGGACGACGTCATCGTCCGCACGGCCACCACGCTCGGCACGCTGATCGTGACCGCCGCGCTCGCCTGGGCGCTGCTGCCGGTCGACGACGCCCACATCGGCAAGTCGTACGGCATCGCGATCGGCGCCGGCCTCGTCGCGATGGTCCTGGGCTTCGTCCAGGCCTTCAAGCGCAAGGCGTCGCCGCCGATCATCCTGGCGTACGCGGCCCTCGAGGGCGTGTTCCTCGGCGTCGTCTCCAGCGTGGTCGACAACCGCATCGCGGACGGCGCGGCCATGCAGGCCGTCATCGGCACCATGTCCGTCTTCGCGGCGGTCCTGATCGCCTACAAGGCCGGCTGGATCCGCGTGAACCGCCGCTTCTACGGCTTCGTCATGGCCGCGGCGATGGGCTTCATCCTGCTGATGGCGGTGAACCTGCTGTTCGCCGTGTTCGGCGGCGGTGACGGTCTCGGTTTCCGCAGCGGTGGCCTCGGCATCCTGTTCGGCATCGTCGGCATCCTGCTCGGCGCGTGCTTCCTGGCCCTGGACTTCAAGCAGGTCGAGGACGGGATCGCGTACGGCGCGCCCAAGGAAGAGGCGTGGCTGGCCGCGTTCGGTCTGACCATGACGCTGGTCTGGATCTACATGGAGTTCCTGCGGCTCATCTCGATCCTGCAGGGCAACGACTGACGCCTGACGGCCCACGCCTGACGGACGTGACACGTCGATGGACCCGCCCACCTCGGTGCGCGGGTCCTTTTGTCGGTTGGGGGGTGGGGCGTCAGCCGAAGCGGCGCGCTGCGCGCCGCAGGTCGTACTCGTGGATGAGCGCCTTGGCGTGACCGTGGGAGAGGTTGTGCTCCCCGCGCAGCCAGTTCACCTTCTCTTCGAAACGAAGGAAGCTGGGGCCGTTCTCTACGGTCTGCATCCAGTCGGCGACTTCACGACCGGTGCATTCGGGGATGCGGGCGATCAGATTGCGGTGGGTCTCCTCGGAGAAGACTTGGGACATCGGCGCCTCCGGAACGCTTCGATGTAGCCGGGTCTTGAGGCCACCGTGCCCGAGCGCCGCCCCGTTGTAAACAGCTACAGTCGCCGCGTGCTTGATACGACGCCGTTGACCTCAGCAGTGGATCAGTTCGCCGACCGGCTCCGGGCGGCGCCGCAGAGCCGGTTGCAGCGGGGCGCCGCCGCGGAGGCGCTGGCGCTGGCCAGGGAGTTGTCCGGGTGGGCCCAGCGGCTGGAGGGGGCGGGGGCCTCCGGCGGTTCGGAGGTTCGGGAGATGCCGGACGCCGGGATGTTCGCGGCGGCTGATCAGGTGACGGTCGCGGGGCGCGATCTGGCGGTTGTCCTCCGGACGGAGCGGGAGGTCGGCGAGGCCGTCGATCTGGTGGGGGCGGCGATGAAGCGGGCCGGGGTTTAGGGGTTCGTCGTCGGGTGCGGGCCGGTGGGGGCTGGTCGCGCAGTTCCCCGCGCCCCTGGAGGCGAGCGGCTTCGCCGCTCAGCCTCTATCGGGGAAATGCGACCCGGAGGGTCTGCAT